>JAFGTU010000161.1 GCA_016933985.1 Sedimentisphaerales bacterium
ATCCACATGCTACGATAATAATAGACGCAGCGAAGGTGGAGCTGGGGGACGTGATATACATAATCGACGAGGGGCCGAGGGTGCGGATAAGGTCGGTGAAGTTCCAGGGCAACTCCGGGATAAAGAGCGGCGATCTTAGGAAAGCCGTTAAGACAAGCACGCGAAGGTGGATTATCAGGCCCGCTTACTACGCCGAGGAGACCGTCACCGCCGACGTCGAACGGCTGCGGAGAATTTACTATCGCGAAGGCTATCTCGATATTAAGGCGCGGGCGACGGGCGAATCGCATATCACTTTCATTATCGACGAGGGGCCTTTGTACAGGGTGGGCGATATTGTTCTCACCGGCAATACACGATTCAGCAGCGAAAGGCTGCTGTCGGGCTTCAAGCTGGAGCCCGGAGACGCTTACTCCGTTCAAAAGGCCGACTTGCAGGGCCGGGAGATGCTGAAGCTCTACCGCGAGAACGGCTACGTCGATGCAACAGTGGCGCAGCGGCCTAAATTTGGGCCGGGCGGCGAGGGCGACATCGCCAACGTTGTCTTCGAGATCACCGAGGGCAGGCAGTTCAGGATCGGTCGAGTGGATATTACGGGCAACGAAACGACGCAGGACAAGGTTATCCGGCACGTGCTTGACGAATACGACTTTACACCAGGGTCTTTGTATAATGCCCACATGGCGCCCAACGAGCCCGACGGGCAACTGGAGAAGTATATCCAAAGGATGACTCTGGCCGAGCGGTCAATTATTACCCCGAAAACTGTGCCGGGCGATCCGAACAGATTAGATGCGAGCGTTGACATAGAGGAGGGGTTGACGGGCATGTGGAATCCGGGCATTGGCGTCGGCAGCGACAGCGGCATAATAGGGCACCTGGTCTTCCAACAGCGGAATTTCGATATTACGGATACTCCCGACAGCTTCGGGGATTTCATTACGATGAAGGCGTTCAGGGGCGCCGGCCAGACGTTTCGCATCGCCCTTGAGCCCGGCACGGAGGTCAGCCAGTATTCGGTGTCTTTTACCGAGCCTTATTTCAGGGACAGGCCCACGTCTCTTGACGTTGTCGGCTCCTACTACGAGCGAGAGCAGGAATGCTACGACGAGGAGCGATTAAAGGGCTATCTTGGTTTCGAGCAGAGGCTCCATGGCAAATGGACTCGGAGTATCGGCTTTAGGGCTGAGAACGTTGACGTCGGCAGTGTCGATACCGATGCCCCCAAGGAGATCAAGGATGTCAAAGGCGGCAATGCACTCTTGGGTGTTCGGGGCGGTTTTGGGCGTGATATGACTGACGACAAGTATAATCCGACCGAAGGCTATATGTTTGACACCGGGTATGAGCAGGTTGGCGGCGACCGCACTTTTGGCCTGCTAAACGGCACCTACATTCGATACATGACTATCAATCGGGATTTGCTCGATCGAAAGACGGTTCTGGCAACGAAGCTCCGGGCTGGAGCCACGGTCGGCGATACGCCGCCTTTCGAGAAGTTTTACGGCGGTGGGACCGGAACGTACGGGATCAGGGGCTTCGATTACCGGGGCGTCAGCACTCGGGGTTATCCGACGCTTGCCGGGACCAATATTAAAGACAAGAGCCGCAAGAAAAAAGACCCGATAGGCAGCGACTGGATATTCCTGGCGAATACGGAAGTGGCTGTGCCGATAGTCGGCGAAAATCTGTCGTGGCTTTTCTTTGTCGATAGCGGGTTTATCGACAGCGGCGGGTACCGGGCCGCTATCGGAACGGGCGTGCAGATACTGATACCGCAGTGGTTCGGGCCTGTCCCGATGAGGTTCGAGATTGCAGCGCCGTTCATGAAAGACGACGAAGACGATACGCAGGTATTCAGCTTTTCGGTGGGCGGGTTCTTGTTTTAGATTAAAAGTGAGCCAAAGTGAGCTAACAAGCCCCGACCGTAAGTGAGGGTGTTTATCCCGGCGCTTACGCTTAGGGCTAAAGTGGATCAATGTTGCACGTAGAATAGAAAGGGCGGTTTATGAAGACCAAGACAGTGGTTTTAGGTGGCTTGATATGTGCGGTTGTTGTGTTTCTGGGATATGGATTCAGCTTTGCCGGTGCTCCTGCGGCAGCATCGAATGCGAAGGTCGGCACTGTCAGCATAAGAGACATTTTTCGCGATTGTAAGGCCAATATCAATTACAGAGACAGGGCGATTACCGAGCAGAACAGGAGAAATGCGGAGTTGGATGCGCTCGAGAAGAAGGTTGCCGCCGATGAAGCAGGCTTGAAGGCCCTGAAACCGGGCAGCAGCGACTATATGAAGCAGTACGAGGCCCTTATCAACGAGCAGGCCCAATACGAGGCCAAGAAACAGTTCCTCACTCAGCAGCGAGGATTGGAAGACCGACAATGGACGGAGGTGCTTTACAAAGAGGTGCTGCGGATAACGAAGGAGCTGGCCCAGAAGAAGGGGCTTGAGATGGTCATGGAAGTTGATGAGCCTGTCTTCCCGATGGCGAGCACAGACGAGCTTATGATGGCTCTACAGACCCATAAGGTGCTGTATAGCGATGGATGTGTGAGTCTTACGGCCGAGGTTGTGGCTGAGATGGACAAGATCGAGTCGAAACTCAAACTGTAAATCGAGACGAAAGTCGGGAGAATTACTCCTGGCTTACGATTGCGTATGGAAATAACAGTTGCACAATTGGCCGAGCGCATCGGGGCCGAATCCCTCGGCAATACTGCCGGTGCGGACCGGTTGATAGGAGCAGTAGCTCCGGTGGATGCCGCCGGCGCCGGTGAGGTTACATTTCTTACAAATGACAAGCACAAGGCGTCGCTCGGGGCGTGCAGAGCAGGCGCCGTCATTGTGGCCGAGCGCGTCGAAGGCCTGGACAAGCCGCAGTTAGTCGTCAAGAATGTTGAGGCGGCTCTAATTGAGGCCCTGACCATATTTGCGCCGAATTTGAAATCCGCTGCTGAGGGCGTTGATGTGACGGCGAAGGTGGCCGATGACGCCATGATAGGCTGCGGCGCATCGGTGGGGCCCGGAGTTGTGATCGACAGCGGCGTCGAGATCGGCCAAAACAGCGTGATCGGCAGCGGGTGCAAGATAGGCGAGAATTCAAAGGTCGGGGCGAATTGCCGTCTCGACAGCAACGTCGTTATCTATCACAACTGCCGGCTGGGCAACAACGTGATTATTCAGGCCAACAGCACGATTGGTGCAACGGGTTTTGGGTACTCGTTTATCGACGGCTCGCATCGGCTGGTCCCGCACAACGGCGGCGTGGTGATTGAGGACTTCGTGGAGATTGGAGCGAATTGCTGCGTCGATAGGGCGAAGTTCGGCAATACCATAATCGGAGCCGGGACAAAAATCGATAATCTCGTGCAGATTGCACATAACGTGGTGATGGGTAAATGCTGTCTGATAGCTTCGTTGGTTGGTATTTCGGGCAGTTGCAGGTTAGGCGACGGCGTGGCGCTTGGCGGCCAGGTCGGACTGGCGGACAACGTTGATCTGGGTTCAGGCGTTATGGTTGCCGCTCAATCGGGCGTGATCAATGATATCGAGGCCGGTCGCCAGGTGGCGTGGACGCCGGCAATTGACAAGAAGGAGGCGTATCGGACTATCAATCTGGTGATGCGTTTGCCTGAGATTACGAAGCAGTTGAAGCAGCTAAGCAAAAGAATAGAAACTCTTGAAACTGCAAAAGACGATAAAAGCTGAAGGCAAGATAGCCGGCAAGGGTCTGTTCGGCGGGAAGGAGGCGAAGGTGGTTTTTCGCCCGGCTCCCGCCGATACGGGCATAACGTTCGTTCGGACGGATGTTGCCGAGCCGGTTCGCATCAGCGCGGTTGCTCCGAACATTGCCGAGCGGAGCCGACGAACGACCATAAAGAAGGGGGCCGTTAGCATAGAGACCATCGAGCATTGTCTTGCGGCGGTGAAAGGGATCGAAATAGACAACGTTGTGGTCGAGGTGAACGGGCCCGAGCTGCCGGCTCCGGACTGCAGTTGCGCCGAGTATTTCAAGGTGCTCAAGCGTGCCGGGGTGGTCGAACAGGACGTTGGGCAAAGAGAGTATGTTATCCGCAAGCCGATTACGATCACGGCGGGCGATGCGGCCATATATGCCCTGCCATACACCGAAGACGGGCTGAGCCTGACATACGACCTGGATTACGGCGGAAATGCGGCCATAGGCAGGCAGGTTTTCAGTTGCCGGCTTACACCGGATGATTTCGAGCGGAATCTGGCGCCTGCGCGAACGTTTCTTCTTGAGGCGGAGGCTCAGCAATTTCGCGCTCGCGGGATAGGGACGCACATCAGTCCTCGCGACCTTCTGGTCATCGACTCGGACGGCCCGGTCAAGAACAGCTTCAGGTTTCCGAACGAGTGCGTAAGGCACAAGATTGTCGATTTAATAGGGGACCTTGCGCTTGTCGGTCGGGCCGTCAAGGGGCGAATTGTGGCATACAAGAGCGGACATTCGCTGAACCAGCAGCTTGCGAGGAAGCTGTATGAAGCGGCCCAGCAGCAGGAGCGTATCAAGAGCTTCGGGACTGACGCCGTTCTGGGCATTTCGAGGATTCAGAAGATCCTGCCCCATCGCTATCCTTTCCTGCTCGTGGACAAGGTTGTTGAGATCGAAGGCGACTCGTGGATAAAGGCGATCAAGAACGTGACGATGAACGAGCAGTTTTTCCAGGGGCATTTTCCGGGCACGCCGATTATGCCCGGAGTGCTCATCGTCGAAGCCATGGCTCAGGTCTCCGGATTGTTGTTTGCCCAGAGGCTGGAGCTGACGGGAAAGCTGGCGGTTCTGCTGAGCATGGACGGCGTTAAGCTGCGCAAGGCGGTTGTGCCCGGGGACCAGTTAATCCTTATCGCCGAGGCTATAAAGCTCAAAAAAAGGATGGCGCAGTGCCGGTGCAAGGCGATGGTTGGCGATGCCGTGGCGGCTGAGGCGGAAATCAAGTTTATGCTTGTGGATGAAGAGAAAGTGTAGGAGCAGTGACGGTGAATGATTTTGTTGTAGTTTTGAGCAGAGGGTCGAAATGACAGAGATACATGCAAGTGCAGTGGTTCACAAAGACGCCGAATTAGGCGACGAGGTGACTATCGGGCCATACTGCGTTATCGGCAGGGGGGTATCGATAGGGTCAGGGACGGTGCTCAACGCCGGCGTCGTCGTCGAGAAGAATGTCAAAATCGGCAAGAACAACCGTTTCTTTCCAAACTCCGTGATAGGAGCGTGGCCTCAGGTGTTGGGTAGGGGGGAGGAATCGAGTATCGGCGGACTTGTGATAGGCGACGGCAATGTTCTGCGCGAATATGTGACGATCCATTCGAGCATGCACCAGGACCGTGTGACGAGAATCGGAGACGAGAATTTCCTTATGGTGGGCGTGCACGTCGGTCACGACTGCACACTCGAAGACAAGATTGTTATGAGCAATAGTGTGCAGTTGAGCGGGCACTGCAGGATCGAGATGGGGGCGTGGCTCAGCGGCATGGTCGGGCTGCATCAGTTCGTCACCCTGGGCAAGTGGAGTTTCGTTGCGGGGCTTGCGGGGCTTAATAAGGATATTCCGCCGTTCCTGACGGTGAGCGGTCATTATCCGCCGATGGTTCGCGGCGTCAATAAGCGCGGGATGCAGCGAGCCGGCTTGAACGATGAGCAGCAGGAGCGGGTTTTCGAGGCGTACAGAAGACTCTATCGCCAGGGCGGCGCGCTTCTTGAGAATGCCAAGGCGCTGTCGCAGGAGGACGGGATCGATGAAAACGTCAAAGCAATAATCGATTCGATTATCAGAAGCAACACACATCAATACGGCAGATACCTCGAGACATTGAGGGAGAGACGCAGATAGGAGTGAATATCTATAGTGCGACGCATTGAATCGAGGCAGTCCTTGCGGCCCGGAGGCGGCTCGGCAATCTTGATTTGCGAGCTTTCCTGGAGACAGTATGCTTAATGGTAAGGTGCGCACCGCCGTCGTGGGTGCGGGCAAAATGGGAACAATACATGCAAAGGTCTATGACCAGCTGCCTCAGAGCAGTCTTGTGGCGATTGTCGATGCCGATGCCGGCAGGGCGAAGCGCCTTGCCGAGAAGTATGAATGCTCGGATTACACGGATTGCTCGGATATCCTCGGGAAAGTGGATGCGGTGACGATAGCCACCCCTACGGTGACGCATCTGGAGCTGGCAAAGATTTTTATAAAGAACAAGATTGCGGTGCTTATCGAGAAGCCGCTTGCCGTCAACGCCAGGCAGGGCAAGAAGATTGTCTCGCTCGCAAGGAAGAACAAGTGCGTGGTTGCGGTGGGCCATTCGGAGCGCTGCAATCCGGTTGTTCAGGCGATGAAGCGGCTTGATGTGGAGCCAAGGTTCATCGAGGCCAATCGCATCAGTCCGTATCCGTTCAGGTCAACGGATGTCGGCGTTGTTCTTGACGTTATGATTCACGATATAGATATTATTCTGTCGCTGGCGGCAAGCAAGATCAAGAGGGTCCATGCGGTGGGCGTTAACGTTATAGAGGACAAAGAGGATATCTGCAGCGCAAGGATTGTCTTCGATAACGGGTGCGTGGCAAATATTACGGCCTCTCGATTGGCGCTGAAAACGGAGAGAAGGGTGCGGGTTTTCAGCCGGCAGGCGTACCTGAGCCTGGATTACTTCAAGAAGAGCGGGATGATCATAAAGGCCGACCCGAATATCAACGTCGTCAAGTGGATCCAGGAGCGCAAGGCGTCGGGCAATTTCGATATGACGAATGTGAACTGGCCCGACCTGCTGCACATCGAGCAGCTCGATATAGACGATAAAGAGCCGATCCGTCTCGAGCAGGAGGCGTTTTTGCGGGCGGTTGCCGACAGGACGCTTGCGCCCGAAGTCAGCGCCCGGGAAGGGCTGGCCGCACTTGAATGTGCGGAGAAGATATTGCGCTCGGTCAGGAAACACAAGTGGAACGAGCAGATTGGCTACGGGATGCGTTGAGCCCCTCGAAGGAAGGCCGAAGAATCCACGAAAGTATTCAGGTTAACATATTGGAGTTTTTTAGGGGCATCTTATGGTTGGCAGATTATGGTTTTGCCGGTTGTTGGTGGCGTCCGTTCTGTTTTGCGGCTGCGCCGGAGAAAAAGAGACGGCTGACTCGAATGCGAAGAGTGTTCAGCAGGATGTGAAAACGGTTAAGTCGGGGAAAACAATGGTCAAGCTGGAAACAAGCATGGGTGATATCGTTATAGAGCTCGATAAGGCCGCGGCGCCTATCACGGTGAAGAATTTCCTGGTGTACGTCGAGGAGGGATTCTACGACGGGGCAATATTTCACAGGGTCATACCGAACTTTATGATACAAGGCGGCGGATTCACGGCCCAGATGATGCGGAAGCAAACGCATTCGCCTGTCACCAACGAGGCGAGCAACGGACTAAAGAATGATCGGGGAACTATCTCGATGGCCCGGACGAACGACCCGGACAGTGCGACGTCGCAATTCTTTATCAACCATAAGAACAACGCCTCTCTGAATTATATTGGGGGCCGTAATCCGGGGTACGCAGTGTTCGGGAAGGTTGTCGAAGGTATGGACGTTGTCGATGCCATTGCCGCTGTCAAGACAACGGTGCGGATGGGCATGCCTGATGTTCCGGTTGAGCCTGTGGTGATTAAATCGGCCAAGGTTGTCTCGGAATAAACCAACACCCGAGGCGTGGGGTGGAATCCGCTCAGGCCTTCAGCTTCAGTTTGTTGACGAGCTGATGGGCTAGGCGGGTAGGCTCGGGCAGGCGGTATTTTGTTGCGCAGGCAAGGGTGATTCTGATAGCATCTTCGAGCAGGCACTTGTGGCCGACGGAGACAAAGACCGGCTTGACATTTGCGCGGGTTCTAAGCACCGCCCCGATAATCTCGTTGCTCGCGGGTTGCTGCTCGCGGTTCGCCCGGCGTTTTGTGCCTGGGCTATCCGTTAATAGACTATACCGCCCCTTTTCTCTTGGTGGTTCATCAAATTTGCCGATCAGCCTGCTCTTTGCGCATCCGATTGTGGGCTTATTAAAGAACAGGCCGAGATGCGCGGCCAAGCCGAGCCGACGCGGATGTGCGATGCCCTGGCCGTCGATTATGAAGACGTCCGGCTGTTCTGCCAGTTTCTCCACCGCGGCAATGCAAACGGGCGCTTCACGAAAAGACAGCAGGCCGGGGATATAAGGGAAGGTTACTTTTTGCACGGCGCTGGCTGTTTCGATTATTTCAAAGTCGCCGAAGTCGTGGCGCGGCCAGGCAGAGAATTCCCTCGCCGAGGGCAGGTTTGCGGGGGGGGCCGTTGGACCTGAGCGGGTATTCACGGGCTGGAAGCCCGTGCCACATTTCAGCACAATCACCGCGGCCAGGATCTTCTCGCCGTCCTTGCTGAAGGCGCAATCAATTCCCGCGACCGTTCCGGGCATCCTTTTGAGGGGAGTATGCACGACTTTGCAGGCCAGTTCTTCCTGCAGGTTTCTGGCTTGCTGATAAGATAGATTCCAGCTATGCAGATTTTTCATAGGGCACGAATATGAATACCAGAATTATCAGCCGATTGGAAGCCGCATTTGTGGGCGGACTTTACAAACTGATTCCCGTGGGCTATACTTGTTCGCCTTATGGCAAGGATTGACGAAAATTCGGTCGGCATTGTTGTGACCCGGACCATAAGGGTAGTGGATGAGTCTGAGCCTCTGAAGCTGGTCAGCGGCAGGACTTTCGCCCCGATAGACGTCGCTTACGAGACCTACGGCGAGCTTAACGGCGCTGGTGATAACGCCATATTGATCTGCCACGCGCTGAGCGGCGACGCCCACGTAACTGGCTATCACACAGCCGACGACGACAAGCCCGGTTGGTGGGATGTGATGGTCGGGCCGGGCAAAGGAATCGACACAAACAGGTACTTCGTTATATGCTCGAACACCCTCGGCGGATGCAGGGGGACTACAGGTCCATCTTCGATAAATCCGCGCGCCGGCAAGCCATACGGGCTTGATTTCCCCATTATTACCATTGGCGATATGGTCCGAGTCCAGAAGCTGCTGCTCGACAAGCTCGGAGTCAAGCAGCTTCTTGCCGTAATCGGCGGGTCGATCGGCGGGATGCAGGTGCTGCAGTGGGCAATCGAATACCCCGATTTTGTCAAAGCCGCCATTCCAATCGCCACGACTACCCATCTTGGCGCCCAGTCGATTGCTTTTGACGCTGTGGGGCGAAACGCAATTCTGGGCGATGCCAATTTCGCCGACGGTCAGTACCACGGCGGCCCCGGCCCCGACAGAGGGCTTGCAATCGCTCGAATGATCGGCCACATAACCTACCTCTCCGAACAGGGCATGAGGGAAAAATTCGGAAGGCAACTTAGAAGCGCCGCAGAGTACAGCTACGAATTCAACTCCGAATTCGCAGTCGAGACATACCTCGACCATCAGGGTCGCAGCTTCGTGGAGAGATTCGACGCCAACAGCTACCTCTACATAACCAAGGCCGCCGACTATTTCGACCTCGCCAAAGAGTACGGATCCCTGCAGCGGGCCTTCGCAGGGGTCAAGTCCAGATTCCTGGTTGTCAGCTTTGCAAGCGACTGGCTGTTCACACCGCGGCAGTCCGCCGCCATGGTCGATGCGCTCACGGCAAATCGAAAAGACGTTAGTTACTGCAACATCGCTTCGCCTTACGGACATGATGCCTTTCTGCTGGAGCCGGAGACACTTGGAGCCTTCATCTGCTGCTTCCTGAAGGCCACCTACGACCCCGAGGGAGAAGGACAGCCGTGTTCATGCTCCGGCGGGAAGGACCGTCTGCTCAGTGCTTTCGAACAGGCACACCGCGCCCGCGTGGACTACGAACTGATCGAGTCGCTCATAGAGCCGAAGAGCACCGTCCTCGACATCGGCTGCGGCGATGGACTCCTCTTGGCGAATCTCATCACCGATAAGAGAATAAAGGGTGAAGGAATTGAGTTCGACCAGGACCACGTGCTTGACTGTATTTGCAGAGGCCTGCCCATTATCCAACACGACATCGAACAAGGACTGGAAAGTCATGCCGACAAGAGCTTCGACTATGTAATACTCTCGCAAACCGTGCAAACCGTGAAGAATCCCCAAAAGGTATTCGCCGAGCTGCTCCGCGTCGGCAAGAAGGTGATTGTCAGCTTCCCCAATTTCGCCCACTGGCGAAGCAGGGCGCATTTGTTTTTCAGGGGCAAGGCCCCGGTTACAAATCAGCTTCCGTTCGGCTGGCACGACTCCCCCAATATACATTTTCTTTCGCTGAGAGATTTCGATGAGTTTTGCCGCGAGCTGTCGGTGAAGGTTGAGAAAAGGATTCCGCTCTGCAAGAGACGGCTTCGCCCGGTGCAATTTATGCCGAATCTCTTTGCCGAGCAGGTGATTTACGTTACGAGCAAGGGCTGAACATGACCGGTCGTGAGCTTTTGCAAGCCGCGGTGTGCGCGGCTGCTCGGGGCGGTCTGAAAAGAATTTTGAGGTGAAGCACAAATGGATAAAGTCGAACGTATTGGCGTCTCGCTCGATAAGAGTCTCCTCGCAGAATTCGACAGCCTTATAGCCAAGCAGGGCTACGAGAGCCGCTCCGAGGCCATACGAGACCTCGTGCGTCAGCGTCTCAGCAGCGAGAGCCTCCTCAACGCGAAGGCCAATGCCGTCGCCGCGGTTTGTTTGGTTTACGACCACCACGCGACTATGGTCCCACAGAAGCTCATAGACCTCCAACACTCCCATCTGCTCCAGGCAATATCGTCGCTCCACGTTCATCTCGACCGCCACGACTGCCTCGAAGTAATTGTTCTGCGAGGCCCCGTCGGACGAATCAACAAGGTCGCAGAGGGCCTGCTGAGTATGAAAGGCGTAAAGCTCGGAAAGATAAACCTCGTCGCATTAGACCCAAGTACCAAGTCCTGAACCTCTTTCATTCCTCCTATAAAGTGTATCAGAAGACGTTCTGCCGTGGCATGGGCATCTTGCCCATGCGTCACAGGGCCATCCTGGCCCTGCAATTGGCTTTTTTCCTGCCAGCGAACACTCTGGTGAAACGCACGGCCAGGATGGCCGTGCCACTTCTCATACACTTTCTTAGACGCACATGCCCGAGGCACCGAGCATCAAGATTCCGCAATTGGGGCTTGACAGCACGAATGATTTATGGTTCTAATACGAGTGGTTGCGGGCGATTAGCTCAGTTGGCTAGAGCGCACGGATCACACCCGTGAGGCC
>JAFGTU010000162.1 GCA_016933985.1 Sedimentisphaerales bacterium
ATACGGGCACGCCTTTGCGGGCGGCTGATACCGGGTCGGCAACCGATAGTATAAATCTGCTTATCAGCTTGAATATCAGGAAGCCGAGCAGCCCTCCCGACAGAGGGGATATAAACCAGCTCGACGCTATCGCGGCGAGTTTATCCCAGTGGACGTGAAGAAAACCGGCCTCGAGGATTCCGAAGCCGACAACCGCACCGACTATCGAGTGGGTTGTCGATACCGGCATACCGAGAAAAGACGCCACGTTCAGCCAAACCGCAGCGGCAAGCATCGCGCAGACCATCCCACGCGCCAGTACAATCGGGTCTTGCGCAAATACCTGCGACTCGATTATGCCTTTTCGAACGGTATTGGTGACGTGTGAGCCGACAAGGACGGCGCCAGCGAACTCGAATATTCCGGCGAGTATCATTGCTCGGGTTATTGTGAGGGCTTTAGCACCGACGGCGTCGGCCATCGAATTGGCGACGTCGTTGGCGCCGACGTTCCACGCCATATAGACTGCAATTACGACGGCTCCTACGATAAGCAATTCCACTTAGGCCGGCTCCCGGGCGACTGACTACTTCTGGCGGACGATTAGGCGAAGATACTTTGAGGCCTTTTCGGCAGCGTTTGCTATTCGGCTGAGCGTCTTGCAGTACTTATCCAGAAACATGATCGTGACGAAATCCAGCTTATCCTCCATAGCATAGGATTTCCGTGCGAATTTCCGTTCGAGTCGGTCGGTTTGCCATTCCTCTGCACTTATGCGTTCAACCGTCACCAGCATATCCTGCAGGTCTTCAGGCCCAAATGAACCCTCTGCAAGAGCGGAGAGCTTCTCGGCAAGGGCCATCATATGCTGACTTACCACTATTACCTGCTCGGCAAACGCCCTGAAATCGCTCTTGAGCTGCTGCGGCATCCTCGTCCTGCGAAGCAGGAGGACGACCGCAAAATCCTGCGCCGCATCGGCCACGTCGTCTTGGTAGCCCACGAACCTGTTCAGCTCGGACCGCCCCACCGAAAGAAAATGCACCCTGCTTATCCTGCCACGAAGCTCGTTTTTTATGACGTCCGCCTCGTGCTCTGTCTTGCTCATAAGATTATGAAGCTCATCGAGCTTGTCATAATCTTCGGCCAAGAGCGCATCGACCAAAGGCCGTATCAGCTCCACACACTCATGAACCTTCTTTGAATGTTCTCCAAGCATCACAAACGGTGACTGCGAGAACAGTCTGCCCAGCACGCCCATTTTTCCTGCCCTTTGATGCCCCGTATATTTTCTCGATATTGCAGCGGCCGTTTCCACAAGGACACGGACCTCAGCTTCTGCAATCGGCCTGTATTTGTAACCGGTGCCCTGTTATAAGTCAACCGCTTTTGCCCCCCTACCGCAGGCGGTGCAGTATCTCTATGCCGTGGCGAATCTTTTCATCGCTTGTCGCGTAGCTTATGCGAAAGTGTGTATCGCGTTCGCTGAATACGTTTCCGGGTATAATCAGCAGGTTATTTTTTATCGCTTTTTCCACATAAGCGGTTGCGTCGCCGTTCGGTGCTTTGACGAATGCATAAAATGCCCCGCTCGGCCTGACTAACTCGAACTTGCCTTTCAGCCCGTCATAAATCAGGTCCCTCTTGCGTCTGTATGCGTTCACGAGCGCACCAACGTCATAGTCGATTGCTGTAATTGCCGCTTTTTGAAACGGGCTCGGTGCGCAAACGAAGGTGTATTGCTGAATCTTGGTCATCTCCTCTATCACCGCTCTGAGTGGCTCGTTTGCCGCCGCATAGCCCAATCTCCAGCCCGTCATCGCATAGGACTTGCTGAATCCGCGAAGCACCAAGGTTTTGTCGTAATAGCCTGCGATACTCTCGCACCTGCCGTCATACGAGAACTTCTCATAAATCTCATCGCTCAGCACCGGCACGTTGTGTTCAGCGGCGACTTTTGCCAGCTCGCTTAGCCGCTCTTGTGAATAGACCATACCAGTCGGGTTGCACGGCGAGTTGACGGCAATAAGTTTCGTCTTTGGCCCTATTGCTTTGGCAATTGCATCCACCGGCAAATCGAAACGGGGGTAGCTATCGACGAAAATGCACCTGCCGCCCAACATATTGACTAAGTGTTTGTACATCACGAAGTAAGGGTCGGGCATGATGACCTCATCGCCGGGATCGACCAGCACCAGCAGTGCCAGCAGAATTCCCCCGCTAACTCCACTTGTCACCAGTCCAGCCGGGTTTTCCCAGCCGAAATCGTCTTTAAGGCGCTGCGTGACTTTTTCTCTTAACTGTTCGTCGCCGCTGGTCTGCGTATATTTGTTGGCGCCGGCGCGTATCGCCTCTATCGCCTCTTCCTTCAGCTCGTCCGGGACGTCGAAGTCCGGCTGGCCTATCGAGAAGTTGACCGGGTCTTCGAGCGAGGCGGCAAGAGCAAAGACCTTGCGGATTCCGCTGGCGTCTATCCGTTCTGCTCTGTCGGCGATAAGCTTTTTCATTTTTGCGGTGCGCAGAGAACAAGCCGCACCTTCGGGCTGCTCAAGAGCTAAAAGTGCGGCCTTTCATTTAAATACTCTAATCGGTGCTCTTTTCGGCTGCCTCGCCTGGCTGTGGAGTCTCTGTACCCGGCGCTGCAGCGGCCTCTGCCGTCGCCTTTTCTTCGGCAGTCTTCTTTCCTGCGTGACTCTTGCGGTGCGCGACCTTTGGAAGGCCGAGCACGCCGGCGCCCTCTTGCCACCTTTCATCTTCTTTGAGGGCGTCAATGCGCTCGGGGCGGCTCAGGACGTTTCTGTGTCGGGTCAGCGCGCCTTTAATCTTCAATGACCTGTCTATCGACATCAATTTCTCCTGTCAGATATTAGTCGAATTTCATTCCGTACGCATCGTGAAACGGCCTGGTTCCAAACGTCTCGTAGCCCTCAGGTGCCTTGTAGTTTTCGCCGAGCTTGATGATACGCTGCTTGGCGCGAGAGCCGTCGGTGCCGGGCCGTTCCGGGTTATCGTATTTGTTCACCGTCACTAAATAATA
>JAFGTU010000163.1 GCA_016933985.1 Sedimentisphaerales bacterium
GCCCGTAGAGCTTGGCCTCTTCGAAGGGCAGCAGGTCGTCCTTCTCGATGAATACTTCAATGCCCGGCTTAAAGCCGGCAATCTGTTTCCGGCTTACAAGGATGCGGTTGAACTGCTCAACAAGAAATGCCCGCTCGATGCCGGGGGCAATAGTCTTGAGTTTCAACTGTGCTATCTCCGCCGGGTCATCAACCACCCTGCTCATCTTGCCTATCACGGTGTTCAGGAATTGCACCTTTGCCGGCAACGGCCCGCTGCTTGTCTGGCCGACGAGCTTCTCCAATATCTCAGCGGCGTGATTGTTGTTCTCAGCCGTGTAAATGATCGTGCCTTTCGCTTCGCTTCTTTTTACTCCTTCTGCTATCAACGAGGCAACGCTGTTCTTGCCGCCGGATTGGTAGAAATCGACCGACGGCAAGCAGGTGACAATCTCCGTCGAGCGGGCAAGTACCTCGGCGAGGAACTCTCTATCCAGAGTG
Organism: Sedimentisphaerales bacterium; assembly: GCA_016933985.1. Lineage (GTDB taxonomy): Bacteria > Planctomycetota > Phycisphaerae > Sedimentisphaerales > Anaerobacaceae > JAFGCD01. Next base: position 480 of record JAFGTU010000163.1, read on the forward strand.
ACGCTGGGATCGAGCAATAGCACGTTGTCAACCTTAACCGCCTCGATACCGTCGGCCTTGGCGACGTTGACGTAGTAGTGGCCGTTATTTGCGCTGACCGCCTTGACCAATTGCCGGTCGATCTCGGCAACGGCTATCCGCGAGAAATTGCCGCTCTTAAACGCCTCAGCGGCAAAGAGCCCGCCCTGGATCGGACCGAATCCGAAGCCGGTGAATACATGCTCGCCCATAATCACGCACCCGCCGTCTGCAAAAAACGTTTGCTTTGGGCCTTGTCCGTCAGAATCGTCATCTCCAGCTCGTAAGTCCTGCTCTTGCCGGGGGCGATATGAATCAATTTCTTCTGTTTCCTCGCCTCCGCCTGGCCTATCGGCGGATTCGTCCCCGGCTCCAAGGCCGTTACATACTCGCCCGGCCCCCAATGCTGCCAGTTCGCCAGGCAAGGCAACTGCTTCTTGGAATACTTCATAGCCAGGGCGATGCCGAGCTTGTGATTACTCACCCCGACGGTGCAGAGGCCCTTCTTATCCGCCTTGACATCAATGAACCCGCAGCCCTCGCCCCCTGCCCGGTGACTATCGATAGGCCCTGAGCACTTCTTGAAATTGCGTTTGCTGTTGAAAATGGCGTTGTCCATATCCAAGCCGCGTGAAGTGCATTTGCCGTTATAGACGATATCGGCCCCTTCATCGGCCAGCGGCCAGCCGAAGTTGCAGTGATAGAGTATCATGTGAGGCGCAGGCGTATTGCCCAGGTTGGCAACGACGTCGCGGATACTGATGGTCGGCTCACCTATCTCGCCGGATATGGTCCGCCTCAGTTCAAGATTAGGGCCGAACACCCGCGACTGCTTGACCACGACGGTTATACTCATCCCAAGCCTGCCCGCGGCAAGGTCCGGCTGGACAATCGATTCGACCCTGGCCGGCAAATTACTGATCCGCCCGTGCAGGCCGCGCTGGCCGTACTCATCGCTCTCCGGCCCGCCGATGTGCGTCAAGCCGCACGTAATGAGCAGCCCGCCCGGAAACGACCACAGCCACTCGATGCCGGTATTGGCGTCCGGCCTCGGCGCGGTAAGCCCTCCGTGGCTAAGCCAGGCAAGGCTGTATTGATTGTAGAACGCATCGACGATGTCGCCGGCCCTGTCCAGGGCAACCTTATATCGCAACCCCGCTCCGGTATTCACCCAGGCAATCCTCGTTCCCCTGCCCGGACCGTTATCCAAAACCGAGGTTTCTATGCCACCGATCTGCTCGTAGTTGCTGACCTTGTTGCGCCAGCTTGATCTTAGGTCTTTCGCGGCCATTTGTTCTTCCTTTCTTATTTTACAAATGTATCAGCCCAAAGCCTTCCGCAACGCCTCGAAACTCGGATATGCCGCATCGCTGCGGACTATTTCCAGCATCTTATCATAATCCTTGATATTGCCATACCTGTCATCGAGCGGGGCCTTTATGTAGAGCGAAGCGAAGAGATTACCCATCTGTACGGCCTCGGCAAAGTCCATCGAGCCGTAGTTGAACGTATCCAGGCTCCCTGCAATGTACGTTATAAGCCCGGCCCTGAACGAATCGCCCGCCCCGACAAGATCGACTACCTCCCCGGCCATAAACCGGGATTCGATTCTGTTCGGACCCGCCCCGCTGCCGTCCGGACAAACGTGCTTTTCATACGCCCCGTCGCTGACCGTAACGCCAAACAGCCTCGTTCGACCGTAATCACCCCAGAACCGCTCGGCGAGGAATTCGAGAAAGTGCATGTTGTTCTGGTGCTCGTCAAACCGCCTCCAGTCGCGCTTGGGCGCCAGCGTATTTTCAATCAGCTTGGCCTCGTCGCACGATGTGAAGAATACATCAACCTCGCCCAGCAGCGGCTCCAGCAGTCGGTACTCACCCACGGCTCGTCCAGACTTAATTAGCTCATGCGGATTGCCGGTCAACGTGTGGCTATCGACAATTGTAACCGCCCCACGCCTCCGGCACCACTTGATGAACTCGGCCAAATCCCGACCGCCTTTGGCATCGCCCCTGTCGGAAAGGCCCGAATACATATAATAGACAATCCTGGGTTTGAGCTTCTCGACCGCCGGCTTGAACACCTCGAAATCGAAATCGTTGTTGGCGTTCGGGAAATAGGCGATCCCGCCTCTATCGCCGCCCGTCGTACTATGGATAAACGTCGTCCCTGTGTGTAGAGACGGATGTATATGGATTTGCGACATATCAATACCATTGGCGGTCATCTGGTCGTAGAAGAACCTGCCCTGCGCGTCGAGACCGTCGTAATCGCCCGCCCCAAGATTAACACCGATGGCCACCTTCAATCCCGTCCGCGCAATCAGAGGCGCCGTATTGCCCGGCCCGCCCGCAGTGGCGAAACCCTGCTCTATCCAGTGCCTTATCTGCTGTTGAGAATAATCGGGCATATCCTCGGTCTTGCACTTTGCCAGCCCGCCCTTGCCCACCAGGTCATCGGCAAAATCGAAGTCCGGCCTTCGCAAATCTGCAACACCCGTATTCAGAACCAAAACATCAGTAGCCATACAAAAGCCCTAACTTTACACTTTGCACTTCAACTTCTAAGCTGTCAATGCATCTCCGCCTCGCATCTGCCGATTCCCGGCCGATAGAAATTGAACTGGACGTTGGGGTGGTCCGCCAGCAGCGACATCGGCACAGAGCTGTCAGCTACTTTCTTGCCTATCATAAGAGTCGTCAGCCTCATCCCGAAGGGATTATCGTGCGTTCCGGCCTGCCAGATCGAGACCTTATCGGCCTGCCAGGTCTGCACGGGGCCGACAGTAATCGCCCGCGTCGGCACGCCCGTAACCACCCCCCCGCCGCTCGTCCGCGCATTTTGAATCAACGTCACCGGATGCAAATCGACAACCCGCGTCGTAAGCCGCCTGTATTCTTCGGGATTCGGAGGCGAATCCTTATACTTACCCTCCCGCCTGAGAGGGTCGTTGAACGCCCAATGCTTTATCTCTCCCTGCCCGCCCTGCATCACCGCGCAGCGGACGCCTTGCCAGCTCTTGATGTACTCAACGGTATCGGCCTTGGGAAAATGAATGTTGGCCGCAGGCATTTTCAACTCTTCGTCGATTCGATTGAAACAAAGCTCCATATCCGCCCTCGCAAAGGAAAGCGGGTGAGTCTCAGGTACTTCCCTGCCGTCCATATACCACTCGTCCATCCCCCAGAAATGGGCGTCGCGCAGGTCAAGCTTCAGTTCGTTCACAAGCCGCGCCGCAAGCGGAAGCTGCTCGGTAGGCCCGATCGGCCCGCAAACGCCCACGGGATTGTCGGCAGTGGCCTGCTTCCAGGCCGTGATGTA
>JAFGTU010000164.1 GCA_016933985.1 Sedimentisphaerales bacterium
CCCGCGAGGGCTTGCTCCTCAGGGGGGAGGGGATGAAGTAGCGGCAAAAAACGGCTCGCTTCACGCTTCACCCTTCACGCTTCACGAGGGTCCTGCCTCAGCCAAGACTGTCCCGCACGACTATCAGCTAATCGACAACACCGAGAGGTTCGAGACATTTCTGGAGATGCTAAAGAAGCAAAACCTTTTCGCCGTCGATACAGAAACGACTGCTATCCTCCCCATGCGAGCCGACCTTGTAGGCATGAGCTTTAGCTGGGAGGCGCGTAAGGCTTATTACCTGCCGGTCGCAGCGCCGCTGGGCGCCAGTCACCTGATTCTTGACAAGATTCGCCCAATGCTGGGGCCGATACTGGCCGATGAGAAGATTAGAAAGATTGGCCAAAACATCAAGTACGACATGCTCGTTCTGAAAAACGCCGGCCTGCCCGTCAAGGGAGTCTATTTCGACACTATGGTCGCCTCGTATTGCCTGGACCCTGCCCGCAAGCACGGGATGGACATTATGGCGATGGACTATCTCAATTACGAGTGCATCCCGATTAAGGACCTTATCGGCAAGGGCAGAAATCAGCTCACGTTCGATATGGTCGACACGCAGGCCGCCTGTGAGTATTCCGCCGAAGATGCGGATATAACGTGGCAATTATACGAGCACCTCAAGGCTCACCTTGAGAAGGAGCCGGACCTCTACAAGCTTTTCGAGCAGGTCGAGATGCCGCTGGTCTCGGTCCTAGCGACAATGGAGTGCAACGGCGTCTGCCTGGATACCAGGGTGCTTCGGAACATGTCCGGCGAGATCAACGACGCCCTCAAAACCGTTACCGACGAGATCTACGAGCAGGCCGGGGCCGTATTCAACATCGACTCGCCGAAGCAGTTAGCCGAAGTCCTGTTCGACAAGCTCGGCTTGGAGTCCGTCCGCATCGGCAAGGCCGGGCGCAGCACCGATGCCGCCGTGCTCGAAGAGCTCGCCGCCGAGCATCCGGTCATCGAGAAAATCCTCGAATACCGCACGCTCAGCAAATTGCGAAATACTTATGTCGATAAGCTCGGCGCACTGATAGACCGCCGGACGAACCGGGTCCACGCATCGTTTAATCAGACAATCACCGCGACGGGCAGGCTCAGCTCGAGCAGCCCGAACCTGCAGAATATTCCCATCCGCACGGAATTGGGCCGAAAGATTCGCTCGGCGTTTGTGCCTGCCAAGAAAACCGATTCCATTTTCAGCGCGGATTATAGCCAGATTGAGCTGCGGCTGCTGGCGCACTTCTCGAAGGATAAGGCGCTAATGGAAGCGTTTGCGGCGGACCGCGATATTCACAGCTTCGTGGCGTCGCAAATCTATGGCGTACCGCTTGATGAGGTTAGCAGGGAGATGCGGTCGCGGTGCAAGGCGGTGAACTTCGGGATTATTTACGGCCAGGGCGCGTTCGGGCTGTCGCGGTCGATTGGGATGAGTATGGGCGAGGCCAAGAAGTTTATCGACGACTACTTCGCGCGGTACAGTTCGATTCGCAGTTTTATGGATGAGGCCGTCGCGGCCGCGAAGAAGCGCGGCTACGCCGAGACGATTCTACACCGCAGACGAAGGATCGATAACCTCAAGAGCAAAAACGCCAACAAGCGCGCCCAGGCCGAGCGCCTCGCCGTCAATACGGTAATTCAAGGCTCGGCGGCCGACCTGATAAAGATTGCGATGGTCGCCATCCAAAGGAAAATCGATGCCGAGAAGCTGCCCGTAAAAATGGTGTTGCAAATCCACGATGAATTAGTCTTCGAGCTGCCGACCAAAGAAGCTGACCGCCACGCTGAGTGGATCGCCGAGAAAATGACCACTGCTATCAAACTCGATGTCCCGATGAAGATCGATATCACTTTGGGGCCGTCGTGGCTGGGGTAGGACAGGGATGAAACGACGGAGGACGGACTTCTGATTGATTATTGATGATTGTCTATTGATTATTTGACGGGGGAAAGAGAAGGTCTGATTGATTATTGATAATTGACTATTGATAATTAGGCCAGGCTCGGGGGAGGTATTCTACGATGTCTGTTGCTATGAGGCTTGTTTGGGTTATGGTTTGGGCTGCTATGTCTGCTGCGCGGCCGTGGACGTAAACGGCCAAGATTGCCGCTTCCAGGCTCGTCAGGCCCTGGGCGACGAGGGCTGTGATTATTCCGGTGAGAACGTCGCCTGAGCCGGCGGTTGCCATGCCGGGGTTGCCGGTCTTGTTGATATAGACTCTTTCGCCGTCGGTGACTATTGTTCCTGCGCCTTTTAGGACTATCATGGCTTTTGTCCGACGGGCGAATTCTATTGCCTGGTCTTGTCGCTCCGGGGGCATCGATTCCCTGATGAGCGGGGACCACAATCTCTTCATTTCGCCGGGATGAGGGGTTAGGATCAGGGTTGCCTTCAATTTGTCGGGCCAGTCTCCGAGTGCTGCGAGGTTGTTTAGTCCGTCGGCGTCTATTATTAGGTTCAGACCCTCTTGCTCTATAAGTCTGTCCAATATAGAGCGAAGGTCCGTGCTTGTGCCTATTCCGGGGCCGAAGGCGGTTGCATCGTTATCGGCGGCGGCGTTCAAGACTTGGGCGGCGGCTTGTGCGGAGATTCTGCCCGCTTCGTCTTCCGGCAAGGGGATTGTTGTGAAGCATGGCTCTATAGAAGCGACTATCGGCAGGATGCTCTTTGGGATGGCTACGCGCACGAGGCCGGCCCCGCCTCGCAGGGCGCTTCTGCCGGCAAGGGCCGCGGCGCCGCTCATTCCGAGGCTGCCGGCGACGATAAGAACCTTGCCGAAATCGCCTTTGTGGGCGTCGGCCGGGCGTGGTTTCAAATTTGGTATCGTTTCAATCAACTGCATACGAACTCGTTTCGGGCAGTATATTACAGATAACACGCGGCATGGTCAATAAGGGATTTGACGAGCAGCCGGAAAGGTTTATAATAATAAAACCCTATGAGTGAAATTATATTTAGATGAAGTTGTTCGGCTCTTATGCATGAATAATATGGTTGATATGTTTTAGCGGAATACAGAAATGAGGGGCAAGCAATTCTATGACTGGCAGACCTCCGGCGGGACCGATGACGTAATGAGATTGGTTGACTGCCTTGAGAGGGCGGACGTGGCGTGGTGCGCCATCGGCGGTGTTGCTGTGAATCACTGGGCGGAACAAACGATGGTAACCCAGGACGTGGACTTCGTCGTTGCCGCTGAGGCGGTCGAACGCACCGTCTCGCTGCTCGAGGATGCGGGATTTCGCCCGGAGAGGTTTGAGTGGTCTATCAACTTCAAGGGACGTTCGGCGGTCAGTATTCAACTCAGTACCGAGGATTTCTATCGGGATTTCCCTTCCCGCGGCGTTGCGGCTGACGTAAATGGTATTTTGCTCAGAGTGGCTTGCCTGGAGGACACTCTCAAAGGCAAGATAAAGGCGTGGTCCGAGCCGGGTCGCAGGCAGAGCAAACGATTAAAAGACCTTGCCGATATCGCTCGCCTGGTGGAGGCACATCCGCATTTGAGTGATATGCTCACGGATGAACTGAAGAAACAAATACAGCATCCAGGGAAACCGTGACACGGCATTCTTTGACACAGATTTACTTGGCGCGTCTTCGCTTCGCTCAGCCGCAACCAAAAAAGGATGGGCAAAAACAATAAGGAATCGCCTTCGGCGAGACTGTTTGATCTTTTCAAACA
>JAFGTU010000165.1 GCA_016933985.1 Sedimentisphaerales bacterium
CCAGATATCGCAGTCAACGAGTATCTCGAGCCGGCCCTCGACGGCGTACTCGACGGTGTCGGCTCCGGTTTTTATCACTTTGCTTTGCCCGGCGTCAAACTCGTAGGTCATTATCGCCCCGAGGGCAGCGCTGTTGCTGCATAGCGCCGAGACTATGACTGCCGCAAGAATCCTTGAAATCCGCCGTTCTTCCATTTCCTTGGCCTCCAATAAGAAGGTTAATGGACCAGGAACAAATACCTCTTAATTATACCGGATTACCGGACTCTTTGTCCAGTGCTTTTTCCTATTTAGAGATAATATTCTGAGCAAGAAGCGCGCCCACCGTGCGTAATAACCCCAAAAACCGCCTATTCCATCAGAATTATCTCTTTCGCGACGATTTTCATTGGTCCGAATTCCCCCGGCAGACCGATTCCGGGGGCATACATTCATCCAAGACGAACAGCCCGCGGGGGAGAAGGAATAAGAAAGGTGGCCGGTCGAATCGTAGATTCGACCGGCCCGGATGTATCCTGGTTGTCGTTACAGCTCTTTGATGAGGATTTGCTTTACGACGATCTTCATCGGTCCGAAATCTGCGCCCGGGTGGACCTGGAATCCGATTTTGCCGGAATCCGTGGAGCCTTCGCGGACGTCTCCGACTTTTACCCCGTTGAGCCAGACCTGCAAATGGTCGCCCTGTGCGCGGACCTTCATAGTGTTCCAACCGTCGCGATTGACGAGCGATGCATCCTCGTTCATCGAGAGGAACATCTTGCCGGGGCAGTAGATAGTGCCTGAGTAGCAGACGGGGTCCTTCCATTCGAGGATGTCGGCCTGGTAGGCCTTATCGGGCGACTGGTAGCGGAACCATATCCCGCTGTTGCAGGGCCACTCGGTGCGGTAGGTGCAGATCAGCTCAAAATCCTTGAAGGTCTGCGTTGTGAAGATGTCGCCTGGGGCGTTGTTCTCGCCCTGTGTTCCGATGAGCATGCCGTCTTCGACGACCCATTTAGCGCCGCCGGCCGGCTCCCAGCCGGTGAGGTCCTTGCCGTTGAAGAGCGGGTTGCAGGGCTCTGCCTGGGCTTGGGCCATTTTCGCCTGCATGGTCATAAAAGCCCCGACGAACTCCTGGATGTGCTCTTTGGGCAGGGCCGATTTGGTGGTGAGCTTGCCGTTGCGGAATGTTCCTGTGAATGCGAGATTGCTCTTGCTTTCGAGGTTAATCGGCGGCACCGAAGGCGCGCCTGGCATTCCGCTCATCATGGTCGTGACCATCTTAATCGCGCGGACTAGATTTAAGGTTCCGAAGAAGTCGCCCGTGCCTTTAGCGGCGAGCAGGTTCTGTGCGGCCTTGACCTCGGAGGCGACCTTTTTGGGCCCGCCCGCTTTGACCTGGTCAATCAATTCACGGATGGCCGCATCGACATCGCCGCCAACCACATAGACGGCAAGGTCATCGACAATCGCCCAGCGATAGTCGAATCCGTCGCCGTACATCGCTTCGATCATTTTTCCCATCTCGGAGTCTGGTTCGGTTGCGCTGAATGCGAGCTTGGCCGAATCGATCGATACGCCTTTGTACTTTTCGGCGTTGCGCTCGATGTTCATATGAATTTTCATGCCGAAGTTCTTATAGAGATCGGCAAGGAAACCGCCTTTCATCATCTCGAGCTGCTCGTCCATGGCTTTTTCGAATTTCGCCTTGTCGCCGATTTCGACGACATATTTGAAGACGAAAGGCGAATCTTCTTCGGAGTTGAATGAGAATGCCAGATAGTCTCCCAACGAGGCGAACTCATCGGTCATGGCTCTCTTGAGCTTGTCTAATTCTTCGCTGGTAACTCCGCCGAAGAACGTCAATAAGTCGATGGACCTTATGTAAGCCTTGCTGAGGAACGGGCTGTTGGCTCTGAAGACGAGGTTCATAATCGCTCCGTCATCGAGATACGCCAGCGTTTTCGCTCCTGCGGCCGGTTTCGGCGCGGCTTCGAAAGCCTCGGCCATCTCGGTGCCTTCTCGCGCCAAGGCTGTTTCCGTTATCGTCAGGGCCTCGTCGCCGATTTCGAGGGCGGCAGTATAATACTGTATCTCGTCAGCGATGACGCCGAACAGTGCAGCATACATATCGATGATGGGTCCGGGATCCGCCATTGGGCCTCTCTGGGCCGGGTCCATCATTTTGAACTGTTTCTTCATCTGCTCAATTTTGCCCGATATGAACGGGCAGAAGGTCTGGTTGGCAACCTGGACGTTCACATAAGCCCAGATAGGTTTGCCGGCGGCTCGTGCGTATTCTGCGCCGTCGATGGCATTGCGCAGGCCCGGTGTTTTGTTAGTGAGCAGCTTCTTTGCCTTGACGAGCTTGTCGTAGTCGTTTCCCCAGCACAAAAGTGCGAACTTACCGGCCCTTGTCAACAGTGGGCCGTGCCCGCCGCCAGCCCTTGAGATGCCGTTCTCGTCGGGCTTGGAGATATCGGGGCTTTCGCTGAGCAGCTTTTTGTAGTCGGTGACGGGCATGAGGATACCTGCGAAGATATTGGCAAGGGGGTCATCCTTTTGAACTTCGCCCTCGAGGAGCAGGCCGAATAATGCAAAGCTGCCGTCCTTCACGACATTTTTCCACTCGTCGCCTTCGAGGAGTCCGGCCAGTTTGATCGGCAGCGGAATGAGACCCTGGGCGAATTTGTCGATTGAGGCGAGCGTCTTCTGGAGGTCGTTAATTCGGACGCAGAAGAGTGCGTCTTTCGGAATCAGGCGCATCATCGGGTCGGGCGTGCGTTTGGTTTTTTTCTCCGCGTCCGCCCGGGTGCTCAGGGGGGCTGCAAAGAGCAGGACGGCCAGGGAGACAATCAGTGCGGTTTTGAGGGTGCGTTTCTTCATCTTCGTTTCCTTCCAAGTATGTTGACTTTCGCCTTTTGAAGCCTCCTCATAAATGCTGTGAGGGCTTTACTGCATGTTAGTATAACGTCGGCGGCAAGTGCGGTTCAAGCGGGAAATTATCGAATTTGAGCGTCGGCGCCGTCGGTTCAAGTGATTCTGCGTTCTTGGTGGTAGGGCACGGGCTGGAAGCCCGTGCCACGAGGGTGTTTCGCACAGGGAAGCATATAGCCTACTACCGGGGCATTGGAGGACTGAGCGAGAGGAGCTTTTTGCGGAGGTATTGGTCGGGGGTTGTGATCTCCCGGCCGGATTCGAGCAGCTTTCGGATTAGGCGTTCATAGGCGTTCACGGCGACCAAATAGGTCTCGGTTTCGTAATATTGCGGTTTCGGCTTTGCGTATCTGCGCATCTCGAGCTCGCGGCGCAGGTCGAACAGGTCGATGCCCGCCGGGCCGGGCAGATTGTTGATGTAGAGCAGGTTGTCCCAGTTCCAGAGGATTCTGACCCGTTTGATCCAGTCGTCGGGCCGGGTGATATGGCGGCGCATCGTCTCGAAATCTCTCTCGGTCGTATTCAGCTCAAACCACCAGGGCGACAGCGAAAGGTTGTAGCCCATGTCGAGAATTTTATCCATTTGGGCCATCGAGTAGTGGGAAGTGAATGCCTTGTATTTTTTTTCCGCCACCCAGGGTTTTTCGTTTAGGACCTTGACCGGCGAATACAGCCACGCGCCGGATTCGATTTGTCCTCCGTCGCAGAGATCGAGCAGCTCGGTCCGCTCGCAACATTCGAGGATGATGACGGCGTCGGGATTGATTGCCCGGATACGCTGCCTCATCGCTGTTACGAGGGTGATTGCGCCGTGATTGAAGGAGCTTTTGTGCGCGGGATCGTAGTCTTTGAGGTCCGGCTGGCAACCGTAGGAATCGAGGTGGAAGCCGTCCACGCCGAAATCGCGGACGAGCCTTTCGGCGACGCTGATTATATACTCTGCCCAGCCCGATCCTTCGGCGGGCCACATCAGGTAGTACCTGGCGTTGCCGTAGTATGTCTGCGGATTGCCTCTTTCATCCTTCATGCACCAGGCCCTGCCGTGCTCTCGGCCAACGTTGCTTGTCTTGGTGATGATGAATGGTTCGAGGTAGAGTATGATCCTGCCGCCCCGGGCGTGGAGCTTTGCGAGGCCTTCCTTGAATGCTTCATCTCCACCCAGGTCGGTTCGTATTTGGTAGTCGCCCTTGTTGCCGGCATAATCGGGATGCCAGTAGCTGATCAGATAGACGCAGTTGCAGCCGAGCTTGCGGGCCTCGTCCAGGAGCACGGGCAGGTCGCGGAATGTGCCGAGCTTTTTATGTATGTCGTCGCTGGGAAATTTCATCAAGGGCCCGCCCGCGCCCGAGAGGTCGAAGGAGGCATAGATCGAGCGGGTCTGCCGCCACCACTGCGGCGACTCAACGGCCACCAAAGCATTGGAGCTGCTCAGCAGTGTTGCCAGTAGAGTTAATATAAGTGAAGATCTTCTCATTTCTCGACCTGTCAGCAAACCTCATGGGCTAAAGGCCATCCCACCTAATACAGGGTGAAGTTGAATTCGGTTCCGAGTGGTGCGGGGCCGGGCTGTTTTTTGCCTTTTGTATTCTTATAGATATATACAGCCTTTGTCGTGGATATCATCACATCTGGGACGGCGTCGCCGGTCATATCGCCTATCAGCATGCTTCTTTCACCCTTGTCGGTCGGCTCTTCGCCGGGGGTGACAAATGTTCCGATGCGGCGGCCTTTGCGGTTGTAGAGCGCGCCGTTGCGGCTTACGAGGATTTCGTCGGCCCCGTCACCGGTCCAATCGAGCAGGCAATGGTGTCGGCAGTAGCCTGAGACGATTTGGCCGAGCAGATTTCCGGATTCGTCAAGCACCCAGAGCGGGCTATTGCCGATAGGCTGATGGTCTATATCGACGACGATCTGCGGCTCTCGGCCATCCGGAAGGACTTTGCCGATGTCGATGGATTCGAAGTGATGTCCCGCGACTTCCCAGAGGACTTTTCCGTTGCCGTCGATCATTGCGATGTTATTGGCCCCGCAGCAAGTCAGGGCGATGCGGAAATCTTCGGGCGTTTCGCCTCTTCGATAGACTCGGGCGCAGTCGAGATGTCCGCGGGCCTGATCGACTTTTTCCGATTTGAAGACCCATCGGACGGCGCCATCGTGATTCAGCATTGCGTAGCCTGCCATTATTTCGTCGCGTCCATCCCCGTCGAGGTCTATCGGTCGTGGCTGATGCGCCGTGCGGTAGCCGCCGGGGTCGGTGACGCTCCAGAGGAGGTTGCCTGCGCGGTCGCAGGCCCAGATTCGGCGGTATCTATCCTTGACGAGGATATCGGTCGGACGTTCGCCGCCGGATAGATTGCAGAATACGAGGCAATCGGTAGCATCGTCGGCGATTTTGATCCTTCGGCGCTCTTTGCCGGTGCGGCCGTCCAGCTCTACGACGGCGCCTTTCGTGGCGAGGACGACTTCTCTTTTTCCGTCGCCGTCCCAGTCGTGGATTTGGCAGGCGACATCGTGGTGCCAGTTCTTTCGGCCTACGTCCGGCTCTCCCCAGCGCCAGAGCAGTGAACCGTCGAGTTTTTGCGCTGCGGCGGTGCTGGTGTAATGCACGTCGTCATTGTTGACGTTTTCGCAGCTTACAATCTCTGCGTCGCCGTCGCCATCGAGGTCTGCGGCGACGACCCACTGCCCGCCGTAGTCGGCGTCTAATTGAACGGTTCTCCAGGGCTTAATGACGGGGGCGCTCTCGTTTGGCTCGCCGAGGTCCTTGACGTCGAAATAGAGGGGTTTGGCCGGCCCGGCTTCGAGCGCTGCGCACAGTGCGAGGGCGATTGACAGATAGGAAAGCGGTAAACGCTTGGCGAGTTTTGTGAGCTGCTTTGTTTTGCGTTTCATATCCAAGCCCTTTTAAGACGTTGTGCTTTTGATTTGCCTTTGGCGCAACTTGTCGGAACAGATTCCTCCACTTCGCCCCCAAGGGGCTTCGGTCGGAATGACAATCTCTACAGTCACTTTTTCGGAACGGTTCTACTTTGTCCAGATATTTGCGGTTCTTGCGTTTTGGTCGGGCATTTTTGGCAGCGGGTCGCCGGGGGCCGGCTCGTACCAGAATGTTGCGCAGGACCAGTCGTCCTGGGTCTCTGCCAGGCCGTTCTTCCAGGCGATCTGCTGGATCGTTATGCGACATTCCCTTTGCCAGGTGATGGGATCGGGCAGGTGCCAACGGTGCATCGTTATGAAGCTCTTCTGGTCGAGGCTGCAGCCGTTATAAAGATAAGGCGTCTGCTGAATCCCCCACGAAAGGCCGACGTAGTCTTCGCTTCCCGTCCCGCATATCGTCGGGAACTCCGTGTCGCCGTCCATATAGACCTTAATCTCGCCCTCGCCCCACCATTGGTCCGGATGGAGGTTGCGGATTCCGATAAGCGAGCCGATGAAGCGTCCTTTGGCCTTGCGGAGCGGGAGCAGCTCGAAATCCTTTTTCAGAGTCGTCGGATTCTCCCGGCGAAAGAGGACGTGGAGCCTGCCGACGTCGTCGGGGTGTTTGTCGCCGATGGTGTAGTCGATCTGGTAGAAGAGCGGGACGGGCTTGGCTTCTTTGCCGGCCTCGTTGGTCATTGTGATTTTGGCGCGTTTTGTGAATGGCATCGGCAGCCAGATATTCATCCCGGCGTTTTCTCCGACGGAATGCACGGCTGTTTGATGCGCCATTACTTTGCCGTGACCTATGCCCATAAAATCGCCGATGGGACACTCGATGCTCGGATGCTCCTGGTCTTCCCACCATACCCTCAGAACGAGGCTGCGGAGGTTGTTGGGATCTCGCTGCGTAGTGACCCAGATATGCCGGATCGTCCCCGGCCCTTCGATATCGCACAACTGCAGAACGTCGCCCGGCTTCATCGTTCGCGCCGGCGAGCCTTTCCGCCCCACGCC
>JAFGTU010000023.1 GCA_016933985.1 Sedimentisphaerales bacterium
CAGCACGCTGCCTCGCTGGCTGCTCTTTCGACTCCATTCGACCGTCTGCAACCTGGCGACCGGGACTTGCCAGTGGTGGAAGTCGGGCCGATTCTGGGCATGGGAGGGCGTCGGCTGCTGCGCCGGCACCTGCACGCACGTCTGGAACTACGCCCACGCACCGGCGCGACTCTTCCCGGAGCTCGAAAGAAGCGTCCGCGAGATGCAGGACTTCGACGCAGGCTTTCACGAAGACTCCGGCTTAGTGGGCTTTCGCTCCGACAATAACTACGCCGCCGACGGGCAGTGCGGCACGGTGCTGAAGGCATACCGGGAGCATCAGATGTCCGCCGACAGTGAATTCCTGAAGCGCAACTGGCCCAGAATCAAAATGGCCCTCGAATTCTCTATCAAGCAGGACGGCAACGACGACGGACTCATCGAGAACAGCCAGCACAATACCTACGACATAAACTTCGAAGGTCCCAACACCTTCGTCGGCTCTCTCTACCTGGCCGCACTGCGGGCGGGCGAGCAAATGGCCAAAGAGATGGGCGATGCGGAATTTGCAAAGCGCTGCCGAAGCATATTCGAGTCCGGAAGCAAGCTAAGCGTCGAACGGCTGTGGGACGGCGAATACTTCTTCGAAGTCGTGGATTTGGCCAAGCACCCCAAGCATCAGTACAACGGCGGGTGCCTCTCCGATCAGCTCTTCGGCCAGGGCTGGGCGGAGCTGCTTGATCTCGGATATATCTATCCACCGGAAAACGTCAGGAAGGCGCTGGAGTCGGTCTGGAAGTACAACTGGGCCCCCGACATCGGCCCCTACAACGTTGACCATAAGCCCGAAAGATGGTTCGCAAGTGAAGGCGAGCCGGGCCTGTTCACCTGCACCTGGCCCAAGACCCCGTATCTGCCTGAGGGCGTCTTCTACAAGAACGAAATCTGGACCGGCATCGAGTACCAGGTCGCCGGGCACATGGTCGCCGAGGGAATGGTTACAGAGGCTCTGACAATTTGCGACGGCATCCAAAAACGATACCACCCTGCGAAACACAACCCGTACAACGAGATCGAATGCGGCGACCACTACGCCCGCGCACTGGCAAGCTGGGGCGTCTATACAAACTTGGCCGGCTACGAATACCACGGCCCAAAGGCCCATCTCGGATTCGCCCCGAAAATAACGCCCGACAACTTCCTATCCGCATTCACCGCTGCCGAGGGATGGGGATCGTTCAGCCAAAGACGAAAGGGCAGCACTCAGCACGAGCTTATCGACCTTCGATGGGGCAGCCTTGCGCTCAGATCCCTCGCATTTGAAGTACCCGAGAGCTTCGAGAAGGTCAAGGTAAGCGTAGTCGCGGGAGGATCGCCGCTCGCCTGCGAACACACGCTCAACAACGGACGCCTCGATATAACGCTGAATGAGAAGCTCGTCCTCAAGGAAGGTCAATTACTCGCAGTGACGATACAGCGATAAGATGCACTGGCATAGAGTATGGAGCAAAGTATGGCAATAAGCTTCGGAATGCTCGCAATAATAGGCGTAGTAATAGTCGCCGGCCTAATCATCGCACTTGCCTTGCTGAAGAAGTAGAGCACGCGCAAGCGTGTGGGGAGCGGGTCAAGTGTGAAAATAGCAGGAGTATTGCTGTAGTATTGGCGGTGATAAAATCTTCCGGAATCCTTTTCAAACGGATGGCGAATGGTTATACTTTTTGTTTCCGCCGGGGTTTCTGGCGCGTAGATGATGAGTCTTGGGGTGGTGGATTTATGATCTTGTAGGATTATCGCAGTGAGTCCTATCACGAACGTTACTGAACCGGAAAGGAGCTAAAGATGAGTTCGAATACCCTCCCCAGACTTCACAACGCCATGTGGCCCGGGCTGGTCGGCAAAGGAAATGAGCCGGGCCAGGAGCCGCCGATCAGTCTCGAACGGATGCTCGAATTGACCGCGGGCGCGGAGGTGGACGGCGAGAAGTTCGACGGGATCGATTATTTCCTTTTTCTGCCGCACACCGACCCCAACGCCGGCGACGACGAGTTGAAAAGAATAGCCGACCTGATTGCGGGGTACGGCTTTAACGTGGGCTCGCTTGTCGCTCCGGTTTGGGCCGGTACGGTCGGCGATTCGGCGATGGGCGATGCCGCGGCTCGCAAGAAGTTTCTCAATGCTGTGCGCATGGCGTGTCGCATTGCCGGCGTGTTCAACGAGCACGGCGTTCGCAAGTACGGCGCGATACGGATCGACTCGGCGGAGTTCGGCGTCGAGAAATGGCGCAAAGATCCAAAGAAGAACACCGCGAAGATCGCCGAGACATTCCGCGCAGCGGCCAAGATCGCCGCCGACCACGGCGAGCGCCTGGCCGTCGAGGGCGAGATTTGCTGGGCCGGCCATCATAGCTGGAAGGACACGCTCGATCTCTTGGAGGCCGTCGGAATGCCCCAGACGCTTGGCTTCCAGGCCGATATGGCCCACACGTATCTGTTCTTGATGGGCTACAATGCGCCGGAACATGCGCTGCTTAAGCCCGGTTATTCTGAGAAGGAGTTCTATGCGGCATACGAAACGATGGTGGATAAGCTGAGGCCATGGACGATTGACTTCCACGTGGCGCAGAACGACGGGGAGGTGCACGGCGCCGGCTCGCACGATAAGACGGGCAAGCATTGTCCCGCGGGCGATCCCAACGGCAAGCTCGACATTGTCCGCTGCGCCGGCTATTGGCTCAAAGACGCCGCGGCGCGCGGCATCCGGCACATCTGCTGGGACGGCTGCATGTTCCCCAACGCGATGCTCGAATCGCCGGACACCTGGAACGCGATCCTCGATGTGATGCTCAAGGTGCGGGCGGCGCACGGGTGGACGAGTTAGTTGTGAATTCGGAATTGGTGCTTGGCAAATGGTTCTTCATAGCCTAAGAAATTGAATAAGGAAGTACTACAATGACTAAGAAACTCAATGTCGGCCTGATAGGCTACGGCTTTATGGGCCGAACGCACTCGAATGCTTACTGCAAGGTGGGCCATTTTTTTGATGTGCCGTACGACCCGGTCCTGCGCGTGGTGTGCGGGCTGGAGGAAAAGGCGGCCAAGGTGTTTGCCGAGCAGTGGGGCTACGAATCGTACACGACGGACTGGCACAAGGTGATCGAGGACGACAAGGTTGATGTCGTCGATATCTGCGTGCCGAATAATGTGCACGCCGAGATAGCGATCGCGGCGGCGAAGGCGGGCAAGGCGATTGTCTGCGAGAAGCCGCTGGCGCTCAACGGCGTGCAAGGCAAGAAGATGGTTGATGCGATAGAGAAGGCGGGCGTGGCGAATCTGGTCTCGTTCAACTATCGGCGGGTTCCGGCCGTCACGCTGGCGAAAATGCTCATAGACGAGGGCCGGCTCGGTCGGATATTTCACTATCGCGCCAACTTCCTGCAGGACTGGACGATTTCGGCGAAGGTCCCGCAGGGCGGGATGGCGACGTGGCGTCTGGATGTGAAGGCGGCGGGCTCCGGCGTGACCGGCGACCTGCTCGCCCACTGCATCGACACTGCGATGTGGCAGAACGGGCCTATCGGGTCGGTCTGCGCAATGACCGAGACATTCATAAAGAAACGGATGAAGGTTGAGACGGGCAAGGTCGAACCGGTCGGCATTGACGATGCGTGCACGTTCTTCTGCCGGTTCGATAACGGCTCATTAGGCAACTTCGAGTCAACACGGTACGCCCGCGGGCACAAGGCCCTTTACACTTTTGAGATTAACGGCGAGCATGCTTC
>JAFGTU010000166.1 GCA_016933985.1 Sedimentisphaerales bacterium
GCACAACGACGTCAATGGCGTGAGCTTCTGGAGCGATACGGGCAAGGGTAAGATTCGCCAGAAGCGGCTCATCAAATTCGAGGACGGCGGCGAGCGCTCGTCCATCCTCACGGAAAACGAGTGGGTAACGACCGAAGGGGGACGCCTGTTGGATGAAACACGGCAGGTTACGGTGATCCTGCTCGAAGGCAAAGAGTGGCTTATGGTTGTCGATATGGAGCTCAAGGCCGTTGAAAGGGGCGTTACGCTCGGCAAGACACCTTTCGGGATGGTTGGCGTGCGGATGGCAAAGACTATCGGCGTCAACGACGGCGGCGGGATGATTCGCAACTCCGAGGGCGGCGTCAACGAGAAAGAGATACTCTGGAAGCAGGCCAGGTGGGTGGACTATTCCGGGGCCATTACGAATGAGAGAACCGAGGGTGTTACGTTATTCGACCATCCTAAGAATCCTAATTTTCCCAGTTATTTCCACGTTCGCAACGACGGCTGGATGGGTGCGAGCTTGACGTTCGACGGGCCGCGGACGATTGAGCCGGGTAAGCCGCTGAATCTTCGTTACGGCCTATACGTCCACGGTGATATGAAGCCCGCGGATGCTATCGAGGCACAGTGGAAGCGCTTCGCCGAGCTTGGGGCGTTGACGAACCTGGAGAAGCAAGCCAAATAGCGGCCATTTTGTGTTGGCGAAGCTTTGAAGATTGCCACGGCCCTTCGGGCCTCGCAATGACAATGCCTTGAACCATACGGCACTCCGCTAATCGCTTGCTGATGCTTCTATGTTGTCGCGGACGGTTGCGGCGCCGGCGGCAACGGAGAGGCCGGCGGGGTTCACTATGTTGTCTGCGATGAGGTTGTCCCTGCCGCCTTTAACCATGATGGACGTTCCCTGCTGCGGGGCCTTGCGGCGCTCTATGACCGAGCAGCCCGTAACGCGGCAGCGCTGCGAATCGCTTAATATTATCCCGCGGAAGCGAAAATCCAAGACCTGGCAATTGTCGATGGTGACATCGTGACTATTCCTTACATCGACTGCGCCGCCGGACTGTTCGGTGCCCTGGAAGCTGTCTTCGATGACCGTATCGGAGAGGATTACGCCCTTGCAGCGGTCGATTAGGATGCCATCGACGAGGTGTTTTTCCTTGTGGTCTGGGTTCCAGTCGATGGAGTTGCAGGAGGCGATGAGGTTGGCCGAGTCTTCGAGCCACAGGGAGTGTTCGGCGGCTGAGTATATCGAGTTGCCGGAGATTGTCACGCCTCGGCAGTCTTTTAGATGGATGTTGTGGGTCTGACTGCCGATGAGGTTGCCGGTTATAGCGAGCAGGCCGCCGGTGAAAAGGCTCTTGCCGCCGAGGAAGCGGATATTTGCGCCGTTGGGGCTGGGTATGGCCTGGATGGTATTGCCGACGATTGTCCCTTCCCGAAACGAGCTGCCCTCGGCAGTCATGTCTATGAGGATATCGGCACAGTTTTCGAGGTTGGGGTCGTAGTTGTACTCGATGTCGTTGCCGACGATCTGGAAGTTTCGCATCTGGCCGCCGAGCAGGCGGATGCCGGCGAGACGATTATAGCTGATGTGGCTGTTGGAGATTATGGCCTGGTGCAGGTTGATGCGGTCGAAGTCGATGCCGACGTGCGTGTTGTCGTAGATGTGGCAGTGGTCGATTATCAGGTTGCGGTTGCGTTTTATCAGTTGAATGCCGATCTTGCATTTGCGGATCAGCAGGTTGGTGAGCGTGGCCTGCATTGTCTTTTCGAGGCGCAGGCCGATGGATTCGGGATGGTCGCCGCGGATTTCGATGCCGGTGATAATGGGCAGCCGCTGACTCCGCCAGACGTTGTCAAGAACGCTTTCCGGGTCGCCGGTTCCCTCGTGCGTGCCGATGAAGTTAAAGGCCGGTCCGGGGCCTGTCATAATAATCGTTGCCTCGCCGGTTCCGACGAGCGAGGTCCTGCCGGCGGCATCGAGGTCGATGCGGATTGTGCGCGAGATGCGATAATCGCCCTTTGGGAAATACACAGCCCCGGCTTTGACAGCCGCCTCGATAGCTGCGGTATCGTCGGCCTTAGCGTCGCCCTTGGCCCCGAAATCCCGGACGGACGGACCGGCTGGAACAGTCGAAGGGATAAGCGATGAATCCCTACCTACGGGCCGTAGTTGGGCGGATACGGTCGAAGCTGACAGCAGCAGTAGAAGAAACATCAGAGAACTTGCGCGTGACATCCTTGCAACCTCCTTTTCCCGTCTGAATTTGGAAGTGCCAATATTCTGTTACAAGCAGATTTCCAGTGAGCAAGCTTTTCTGGATTCCCGCCCATTCGGCTCGCGGGAATGATAGTCTGCCGAGCGGCTCTTACAGGCCCAATAATTGTCTAAACTCGGGGACGGCCGCCTAAGTATTCGGTTTTGGGCAGTTTGCCTGCGAGCGGCATTGCGTATTCGACGAAGGCGTCGGTTGTGCCGTTGCCCTCGGCGTTGATAAATTCGTCGGGCATCGGCTTGGTCTTCTCGGCGACGTTGCAGAGGTCGGTGCGGAACAGCTCGACTGCATAGTCGGGGCCGTTGGCGATTCGCCTGATGGCGACCGAGCCGTTGTCGTCTTTCATTGCGAATTTGACGGCCTGGCACCCGCATCGGCGGGCCTCATCGACATCGATTTCCGATTGCAGGCCGGCGAAGCTCCTCTGCAGATAGCCGAAGGTATCGGCGCGGACTCGCTTGACCTTGAGGTTCTCTTTGACCTGTGCGGCGAGGAAGTCGGCCAGGGCGCCTGTGCCGGAGAGCTGGATATTGCCGTGGGCGTCGGTTTCGGCCTGCTCGACGAGCTTCTTGGCCCACGTTTCTCCGTCGGTGTCGCACATTCCCTCGCTGACCGCAACTACGCATCGTCCGAGCTTTTTCATAACGGCATCGATATCGGCGACGAATTTCTCCATCGATACCGGCCTTTCGGGGAAGTAGAGCAGGTGCGGGCCGTCGTCGTCGCGCTGCCTGCCGAGGGCGGTGGCGGCGGTGAGGAAGCCGGCGTGCCTGCCCATAACTACGTCTATCTTGACGCCGGGCAGGGCGCGGTTGTCCAAGTCGTCGCCCATCAGGGCGCAGGCCTCGAATTTTGCCGCGGTCCCGAAGCCGGGGCAATGGTCGGTTACGAGCAGGTCGTTATCGACCGTCTTGGGGATGTGGAA
>JAFGTU010000167.1 GCA_016933985.1 Sedimentisphaerales bacterium
AGACCAGACCAGGCACACGGTAACCAACATTCACTTTGCTCCTTCAAAGGCTGAGCTTGACGCCGGGGCCACGAAATACCTTGCCGAATACTGCGAAGCCTGCCGCGAAGTTGGGGGCATCGAGAACATCAAAATCTACGTTATGGGGCTTGCCCGTGACGCATCCACTCCAGCCGGCCAATGGCAGTTGTCGGCACAACGGGCCAAAGCCGTTGCTGATTTCCTCAATAAAGCGATGGGCTCGCGTCTGCAGCGGCCTGTGTACTCCTGGGGTGCCGGGCCGGGCGGTGATTGGGTCGATAGCTCAGTTTCCGAAGAATCGCAAATCTTGATCACATCGTTCAGATCAGGAGAATAGACTCCTACCCACCCCCAAAAAAAGCTGTCCGGTGTTTTGCGGAGTGTTTATGCGCCTGTCAAGTTTTTCGACAGCTTGTCCTACTGTCGGGCTGACTTTTGACGGCTAAATGTGCGTTGACAGCTTATCAACGCAGAATTCGGTGTCTCGGCACGCCATTTGCTCATGATAGAACAATGACAGCTCAATTACCGGCATGTTTTGGCGTGGCAACAGACAAAATACAAATCGTTGTGTTTTTGACAGCCGTTATATCCGGCGGCACGTGCCCCCTGGTGGCGACGGCAGAGACCCCAAACACCCTCTTTGCCAACGCGAATGCGCCGGTAATTCGGTCTTGTATGAGCGCGGCCGAGGCGAATCTCAAGGATTCCGGGACCGTCCCACCCGCCTTCGGCAGGAACGAATTTGCAGGAATATCTTCAATTCTCTCTGGAGCCGAACATAGCGACCCCAATCTCTCGGCATCAACCAACAGCGCGGGCACGCGAGAGCTATTCTTCAAGATGATGGCCTCGGTCGTGCTCGTCGTTGTTCTTGGAGCAGTTGCGATCTACGCATCGAAAAGGCTTGCTGGAAAGATTGCGAACCTGCCTGGAAAAAAGATCAAGATTGTCGAAACTGCCCATCTCGGCCCGAAAAAAGCTGTTCATCTAATCAAAATAGGCGATCTGTATCTCCTCATAGGCAGCACCAATGACAACATCACCAAGCTCGCCGACGTTACGACAGAGATCTTGATGCAGCAACCTGCTCTCGCGGAGGACATCGACCGCGCAGATATCCACAGGCCTTTGACAGAATTCGGCCCTGCACTGGAACCGGCCGACGGCCTGGCGAATGTATCAGCCAAGTACGCAGAGAACAACTGAAGGCACCTATGTCTCCAAAGCTCGCTGGAATTATCTTTGTGTTCGTTGTCCTCTCGACGGCCGGCGTCGGCTTCGGAGAAGCCAAGGAACTTGCCCCGCAGTTCTTGCTGCCGAAGATGGACACAAATACCTCCGGCGAGAATGCCGCTGACCAATCCATGCCAAGCATCAGCGATTTGTTGACGGTCGTCGATAAGGCAACGGCGGGTAAAGAAGAAGGCAAGGACTGGTCCACACCGGTTAAGCTCGTGATCATTTTCGGCGGTCTGGCCATTCTGCCAAGCCTCCTGATAATGATGACATCGTTCACGCGCATAGTCATAGTACTTTCTTTCGTGCGCCGCGCACTGACGACGCAGACAATACCGCCTACGATTGCGATCGTTGGCCTGGGATTGTTTCTGACGTTCTACACGATGTCTCCGACATTCGCCAAGCTTAATGCAGTGAGCATCCAGCCTTACTTATCCGACAAGATTGACTTCAAGACGGCAGGCGCAAAAGGCAACGACTGCATCAAGGAATTCATGCTCAGGCAATGCCGCCAAAACGACCTGACGCTATTCGTACAGATGGCGAAAATAGAGCCCCCAACCGATCCGATGCAGCTTGGACTGCACGTGGTGGTCCCGGCATTTATCATCAGCGAATTCCGCACGGCGTTTGAGATCGGCTGCCTCTTGTTTATTCCGTTCCTGCTTATAGATATAGTCATAGCAAGCGTCCTGCTAAGCGCCGGAATGATGATGCTGCCGCCCGTAATGATATCATTGCCTTTCAAGCTGATATTGTTCATCCTGGTCGATGGATGGGGGCTGCTCGCGAAGAGTCTGAGCCTGGGCTTTAATTGACGTTTGGCTTCAAACAATAAAAAATACAACATACGAGATACGAAATATGAGCAGTAACTTCATACTTTACCTCGGCCGACACACCCTGGAGACGGCCTTGCTTGTATCGACGCCCCTCCTTCTGACCTGCCTGGTGGTGGGCGTAACAATAACGCTGTTTCAGGCGGTAACATCCATACGCGATATGACTCTTACGATTGTCCCAAAGCTTCTGGCGCTGGGCCTGGTGACATTGCTTTTCGGAGGGTGGATGCTCCATGTGTTGCTGAGGTTCTTCGCCGAGATATTCGGCCACATAGCAACCATCGGACACTGAATCATGGATCCTACGACGGCCAGATTGTTTGATTTTGTGATGGTCTTGACGCGGGTATCCGCGTTTTTTCTTATACTTCCCGTTTTTGGCTTCAAGGCTATCCCCATACGGATCAAAGTCGCGTCGGCGGTATTCATATCCTTTTTCTTCACTATGGCGGCGCCTCATGTGTCGCCGTCGAATGCGCCGGAAAAAGTATCGATGGCCGAAGTGATTTTGCTGTTGAGCAATGAGGCGATATACGGATTGTGCATGGGCTTGATCGCGCAATCGATATTTGCAACGGTGAAGTATTGCGGCCGGATAACTGAACATCAAATGGGCCTGTCGATGGCCGAGATACTCGACCCATTGACGGGCGAGCAGTCTCAGCCGCTCGGTATGCTCATTGAGATGATATTCATAATCGCCTTTCTCAGCGCCAACGGTCACCATCTTTTTCTTATGACAATCAGTCGAAGCTACGAGGCCTTCCCCGCCGGCAGTATTCCCACTTTGCCGATTATGATCAGCGGCGTTGTCAAGAGCGGCTCAACGCTGCTCCTGGCGGGTTTGCGACTCGCCGCACCGATGCTCGCAGCATTCTTGTTGCTAATGGTCGTCCTTGCCGTCGTCGCGCGCATAGCCCCCGAAACGAACATCCTCTTCATCTCGCTGCCGCTGCGGGTTGGGTTGGGATTGATGATGGTGGGCATTTTCATGCCGTTCATCACGGGTTTTGTTGGAGAATTCGCCGATTGGATGGGTAAATTGCTGCCTCTTTGAGAAGAAGACAAGCAGCGCTGAAGTAACAGGGTACAAGACGTGGCGGAGAAACCGGCCAGCGAAAGAACAGAACAACCCACAAGCAAGAGACTCTCCAAAGCCAGAGCCCAGGGCCGGGTTCCCCAGAGCGAGGAATTGACCTCTTTCGTCTCGGTTCTGGCCCTGGTGGCAATAGTCGCCCTCCTTGCTCCGTCCTTATGCCGGTGGTCCACCAGGGAAATAGAGCAGGGGATGAACTGTGAGACATCCGTTTTCGCCGGCACCAAGGCCTTTCTGAATTTTGTCAATACAAAGATTACAAGTCTGACCGTAGTGATTCTGCCAATTTGTGTGACGCTCTGCATCGGGTCCCTAGCCGGGAGCATTATCATTGGGGGGCTCAATTACGCTCCGAAGGCCGTAAAACTGGATTTCGCTGCGATAAACCCGATCAGCGGATTTGGCAAGCTGGTCAATATGCGTTCGCTTGTTCGACTGCTCGCATCGGTGCTCAAACTGCTTCTTGTCTCGATCATTACCTGGCACTACCTTAAAGACAAGCTCGAAGCCTTTGCGATGCTGCGATGGGCCTGGTCCTTCGCGCTGCTCGCCGCCATCGGAAAGCTGATCCTGGGGCTTATGATACGGATTTGCATTGCACTTCTTGTCATCGCGGCGGCGGACACCGTCTTCCAAAAATGGAAATATATTCAAGACCTCAAGATGACCAAACAGGAGGTCAAGCAAGAAAACCGAGAAAAAGAGGGAGCGCCAGAGGTCAAACGCCGC
This sequence comes from Sedimentisphaerales bacterium, assembly GCA_016933985.1. Taxonomy (GTDB): domain Bacteria; phylum Planctomycetota; class Phycisphaerae; order Sedimentisphaerales; family Anaerobacaceae; genus JAFGCD01. The sequence continues at coordinate 3,931 of JAFGTU010000167.1, forward strand.
ATTCGCAGGATTCAGTTACAAACGGCTATGAAGCGTATGCTCACCGAAGTGCCTAAAGCAGGCGTCGTCTTGACCAACCCGACGCACGTGGCCGTTGCGCTTCGGTACGACGCCAAGAAAAACCAGGCCCCAATCCTCGTGGCAAAGGGCGCCGATCATCTCGCCGAGAAGATCAAAGAAATAGCCCGCGCTTACGGTGTTCCGATCATCAGGCGGCCCGAGCTTGCAAGGACCATATTCGCAACGGTCGAACTCAATAACACCATTCCTGAAACGCTCTTCGTTGCGGTTGCGGAGGTCTTGGCCATGATTTACAGACTGCGACACAGGAGATGACGGAGAGCTGGAAGGTCGATCCGGCCTGTTCACACAGCAAATCGCTCACGACGTGACCGCAATACGGCGATTGCCAGGCTACTTGCTGACACCTATACTGCCGCTGAGAACGCCCGCTGCGGCCCACTGGTTTTGGAGCAACGCGAGCGTCTTTTCGAGGTACGCGAACCTGCGTATCAGGTATTCCTCTCTCTTTGTCAGGCGGTATTCTTCAAGTTCGATCTTATCGTCAAGATACTCTATCTGATCTTCGACCTGCTGTTGATCGAGGATTAGGGAGCCGGTCGTGATCTTCAACATTCTGTCGATCTGGTCTTCAATCTTGCCTGTGAAGCCTTGTTTTACCCGAACCGTGGCCGTGAAGACTCCATCGGTGCTCAGACCGACGGATAGTTGCAGACCGTTCTCGGCATAATCAGGGTCGCCGTTGGAGTCGAACGTGCTGATGCCTGTTATGACATTTCCGGCGATGGTCATATCTCGGTAAGTCGATTCATCGGAGAGTTTGATTTGCGCAGAGGTGATTACCCCGCCACTGACGGTTACTTGAACGCTATATTCGCCGGCGGTCGTATAACTGCTGCTTGCACCGTAGAATTTGATGGTATCGCTTGTGCTGCTGCCGGCCTTGTCCGCCCCGATAACGTCCAGGACGGCCAAATAGTCGTTTGCCACCGCCTCGTCAAACTTGCTTGTGTCAAAAGTGAGCACCCCATCCTTGTCTATATCGAGTCCTATGTCAAGAGGCGTCAGAAAACTGTCTATATCCTGCACGAAGCCCGCCGTCTGCTCGATAATTGGCTCCCGAAACTTGTAGTTTATTGTCGAGACAACGTAGTCACTCATCAAGACGCCGGCCGTCTTCGCGTCCTCGTTGTACGCGGTCTTTTCCTGGATAAATTCCACAACGTTATTATATGCCAGGACGAAAGAATCGATCTTATCCTTGACCGATTGTATGTCACGGGTCAGAGTTAATTCCTCGCCCGAGGCGTCGGTGACGTCGTGCAGATGCAAAGTTACGCCATATATGACGTCGTCAACTGTATTTGAGCTTCTGCTGATGTAGGCCGGGACGCCTTTTGTCGTTTCCACAACCGGAAGGGGCTGCGTGCCGGGGCCGAGGTTGGCCCCGTTGCCGGAGATCATGCTGACGTTGCCCAATGTATCGCTGAACGTAAACGTTATGTCTCCGTTCGCCAATCCGTTTGCCCCGCCGCCGACCGTTATATCGCCGGTGTTTATTGTAGATAGCGCTTCGAGAGCGGCTTGAATAGCGGCCGGACTTGCATTGTAGGCAATCGCCGCCGTAGTCTGCCCTTCGTAAGTCAGGCTGTATGTTCCATTGTTCGGATCGGGGGAGCGACTCATCGTCTGCACCTCGGAAGTGGCAGAGCCGGCAGGGTAGCCGTCCACCTGGATCAGCGAGTCCTGCGCCGCCTGTGTCTGCGTGAAGCCCGA
>JAFGTU010000168.1 GCA_016933985.1 Sedimentisphaerales bacterium
GCGGCTATTAGAGCAGTTTCTCGGCGATTTGAACAGCATTTAGGGCAGCGCCTTTGCGAAGCTGGTCGCCGGCCACCCAGATATTGATGCCCCGGTTTTCCGGGAGCGACTCATCCTGTCGAATCCGCCCGACGAAGATATCGTCCTTGCCGGTCGCATCAATCGGCATCGGAAACCGGTTGTGCTCGCGGTCGTCGAGCACCGTCACCCCAGGCGCCGTACTCAGCAAATCCCGAACTTCGTCCGGCGTAATAGAGTTGGTGAACTCCAGGTTAATGCTCTCGCAGTGCGCCCTCATCACCGCAATCCTGATACAAGTGCACGTTATCGCAATCTCGGCGCAATCGAATATCTTGCGCGTCTCCTTGACCATCTTGGTCTCTTCGAGGTTGTACCCGTTAGGGCCAAGCGATGAGTTATGGCTGAAGCAGTTGAACGCAATCTGATATGGAAACGCCTTCATCGTCGGCTTCTTCCCGTCGAGAATCTCCCGGCTCTGGCTCTCCAATTCGAGCATCGCCGACGTTCCCGCCCCGCTCGCCGCCTGGTACGTGCTCATTATCATTCGCCTGACGGGGTTGGCCTTGTGCAAGGGCCAGACCGGGACGATGCCGATTATCGTCGAGCAGTTCGGGTTTGCAATAATCCCCTTGTGCTCGGCGATCTTCTGTGGATTTATCTCCGGAATGACCAACGGCGCGCTCGGATCCATCCGGAACGCCGAGGAATTGTCAACCACCACAGCGCCCGCCTCCACCGCCGCCGGCGCAAACTCCTTGCTCCGCTCGGCGCCTGCGCTGAATAGCGCGATGTCGATGCCCGCAAAACTCTTTTTCGTCAGCTCCTCAACGATGTAGGTCTTGCCCTTGAACTCGATCTTCTTGCCCGCGGACCTGCTGCTCGCAAGCACCTTCAGGGAAGAGAACAGAAAATCGCGCTCTTCAATAATCCGCAAGAACTCCTGACCAACCGCTCCCGTCACACCTGCGATAGCCAGATTGCAACCCATTTCTAAATCTCCTAATCTGCTTACCCGATTGTTTTCGAGTCTTTGCGCCCCCGATAGGGGCCCATAGGGCTTCTCGGCAAATAGTCCAAATAAGGCGAATGGGCAGCCTAATCCAGGCCGCCCATGCAAAGACTAATCACATTGGATATGAATTATATGGCTATTGTCGCCGGAATGCAAGACCTCCGCTGCTTATATTTACTATTTATTCGGCTTCTGCCGGGTTTCTTTGCCAAACACCGGCCATTAAAGATGCGGTAATAATGCAGACGAAAACGAAGATTGCGGCCGGCAATGCCACAATCGGACCGCTCTTTTCGCCGAAGTGTGCCAGCGCCAACGTGGTGCCCAACCCCGCATTTTGCATCCCGATCTCAATGGCCAGAGTTCGCCTTCGTCGTTTTCCCATTCGAAGGGCCGAACCGACACCGTAGCCGCCCAGCATCCCGTATACATTAAGCACGACCACAGCGGCGAGAACGACGATGGTTGCCTTGCCGAAGTTCTTCTTGTTAAGGGCTATGACCAGCGAGCATATGAATATGATGAACGTTACGGATATCGCCGGGAATATGGGCGCGATCTTTTCGATTTTGTCTTTCAAATAGTATCTCACTGCGAATCCCACGACGAGGGGCACGATGACCATATACATCACGTCGATGACCATGGCCCAGAATGGCACGGGCAGTCGCGATCCGGCCAGGAGAAGCGTCAAGCCCGGGGTCAGGAGCGGGCAGAGCAGCGTCGAGACGGTGGTCAGCGAGACTGAATAAGCCGTGTCTGCATTGGCGATATAGCACATTACGTTGCTGGCCATCGCGCCCGGGGCCGAGCCGGTGAGTATCAGGCCGACGGCGATCTCAGTCTCCAATTTGAACAGCTTGGCCAGTGCGAAGGCCCCCAGCGGCATAATTGTGAACTGAGCGGCCGAGCCGATAAGCACAATGACAGGTTTTTGGGCAATGCGCTTGAAGTCCTCGGTTCTGAGCACGGCCCCGATCCCGAACATTGTCAGCGAGAAGAACAGCTTATTGTACGGGGCCAGCGCAACAAACGGCCCGGGCCGTACATATGCTATCGCCCCGCACAACACGACCCATATAGCAAAGTAGCGAGTGTAAAACGACAAGATCTTCTTCAACATGGCAGATAATATAAATCCCTGCTTTGAAAGTGACAATGCGAAATTGCTTTTATGCCGGAATCTGCGGTTGTTTAGACTGTAAAAAACTGATACACTCGAACCAGGTTCCTTACGCCTATTAATAAGAGCAAAATATTTCAAGAGGCAACCTTTACGATAAGAAGAAAACACATAAAAGTCTATCTGTGGGCCTGCATCTTGCTGCTTTTTCAACAACAGGCCTGGGCTGGTTGGCCGGAATTTCGCGGGCCTTGGGGGATGGGCCTGGCCTCGGCGCCCGGCGATACGAAGAAGATCGGCATTGCGCTGCATTGGAGCGAGACCGAGAACGTAAAGTGGAAGACGGCCATCCCGCATCGCGGGTGGTCAACGCCGGTTGTTATGGAGGGAAAGGTCTGGCTGACGACGGCGACGGAGAAGGGAAATGACTTCTTCTTGATTTGCGTCGATGCCGAAACCGGACGCATTCTGCTGAATAAGAAGCTGTTTCATTCGGACAACCCCGAGCCGCTCGGTAATGACATCAACTGCTATGCCTCGCCGTCACCGACAATCGAACCGGGGCGGGTTTATATCCACTTCGGCAGCTACGGAACGGCCTGTTTGGATACGGCCGACGGCGGGCTGGTGTGGGAGCGGACCGACCTGTCGTGCCGCCATTATCGCGGGCCGGGCTCGTCGGTGATCCTCTTCAAGGACCTGTTGATTCTCACGATGGACGGTGTCGATGTTCAGTATGTGGCCGCATTGGACAAGAAGACCGGAGAAACCGTCTGGAAGACCGACCGCACGGCCGACTGGAACGACCTGGATTCCGACGGCAAACCCAAGAGCGAAGGTGATCTCCGCAAAGCCTATTCGACCCCGCTTGTAATAGAAGCGAGCGGCGAGATTCAGATGCTCAGTTCCGGTGCCAAGGCCGCATATAGCTACGACCCGCTAACTGGCCGGGAACGCTGGAAAATCCACCACAGGGCGTATTCCGGGGCGTCGCGTCCGGTCTTTGGTAACGGGCTTGCGTACATCAATACCGGTTTCCCAAGCCCCGAGTTGTGGGCCGTCCGTGTTGACGGCAGAGGAAATGTAACGGATACTCACGTTGTCTGGAGGAACAGGCAGGCCGTACCCCAGATACCTTCACCGCTGCTCATCGGCGATACACTCTTTATGGTCAGCGATACAGGGGCGGTAACGTGCCTAAATGCTCTGACGGGCGGCGAGATTTGGAGGGAGCACTTGAAGGCGCGTTTCGCAGCCTCCCAGCTTTACGCCGACGGGCGGATCTATTGCTTCAGCCAGGATGGTCGCGCGATAGTGTTAAAGGCCGACCGAGAATATGAGCTGCTGGCTACTAACACCCTCGAATCCGGCTTTATGGCTTCGCCGGCGGTTGCCGGAAAAGTCCTCTTTCTCAGGACAAAGACCCACCTCTATAGAATCGAAGACCGCTAACCCGGGCGTTGTCTGAATTTGACCAAAGTCTCGTATTAAGCGCCAAGCAGCTTTGAGGCGGTCTTGGCGGCGTAGGTTATTATTATGTCGGCTCCGGCGCGTTTGATGCAGGTCAATGCCTCCATCATTGCCGTCTCCTGCTCCAGAAGGCCGGCTTTTGCTGCTGCATTGATCATCATGTACTCGCCGCTTACGAAATAGGCGGCTATTGGGCAATCAAAGCGGGCCTTGGCGCGCTGTATGACGTCCAAGAAGCACAGGGCGGGCTTCACCATTACGATATCGGCGCCTTCCTCGATATCCAAGGCGATCTCCTGCATTGCCTGGTCGGAGCTTGCGGGGTCCATCTGATATGTCTTGCGATCTCCGAACTGCGGGGCCGAATGGACCGCGTCCCGGAACGGTCCGTAAAAGGCCGATGCGTATTTCGCCGCGTAGGACATAATGCCCGTATCGTGGAATCCGTTCTGCTCGAGGCACTGGCGGATATAGCCGACGCGTCCATCCATCATATCGGAAGGCGCGATGATATCTGCGCCTGCCTGGGCGTGTGAGAGAGCGGTCTTGGCCAATAGCTCGCAGGTGGCGTCGTTATCAATCCGGCCATTCTTTACTACGCCGCAGTGGCCGGTCGTGGTGTATGCGCAGAGGCAGACATCGGTGATTACGAGCAAATCAGGGACGGCGTCTTTGATTCTCTTGATGGACTGCTGCACGGCTCCATTTTCGGCCCAGGCATCTGAGCCGGATTCATCCTTCTTCTCAGGCAGGCCGAAGAGCAGGATGGCCGGTATACCCATAGAGACGACCTCGGCGGCCTCGACGGCAATCAGGTCCGGCGAGAGGTGGAAACAACCATCCATCGACTCGATCGGCTCCTTGACCCCTTCACCAACGCAGGCGAACAGCGGATAGACCAAATCATCGATGCTCAAACTGCTCCGGCGGACCAGCCTTCGCATGGCATCACTGCTGCGAAGCCGACGCATCCTGTGTTCGGGGAAACCCATTGCTAACCACCTTTCTACAAACAGAACCTGTGCATCTGCTCTGTTTCAAGCGGCACTATAGTACCCGAATTGCTTTGGCCGTTCCAGCCCATTTTACCAGGTTGCGTAGGCAGGCAAGATTGTAGTATAGTATAAGTTCAAAAGGAGTTGGCTATGAGACAGCGACGATTTGTCTGGTCTATACTTGAGTTCTGGGGCGGGATGCGGCTATTTGTCTGCACGGCGGGGCTGCTGCTGATTGCGGCGTGCGCCCGGGCAGACGATTATTATATTGATCCGGCCAACGGCAGCGATGACAACAATGGGGGCAAGGCTGCTCCCTGGAAATCGTTTAAGAACGTTATTTCATACTACAAGCCCGAGTACAAACCGGGCGGGTGGGTGGAATTGACCGGCGGCGACTGCATCTATCTCGCCGGCGGGATCTATAGCGAGACATTTCATCCGGGGGAATGGCAGAAGGGGCCGACTGGCGGCGGGACGTTCGTTGCGTATTTCCGAGGCTTGCGCAGCGATACCGGGAGGCCCTTTAGAATCAAGGCGCTGCCGGGGCATAAACCGGTGCTTGACCCTCGTGGCAAAGGAATGGGACTGTCAATCTTCCAGTCGAGCAACTGGGAAATCGAGGGCATCGAAGTAGCCAACGCCTACGGGCGCGGGGTCAGCATTGATGAGTCGAAGAAGGTTCGGCTGCGCAACGTTCATATCCACGATACCGACGGAGTCGATAACAACAATATTGCGGGGCTGTACATAACCGATTGCTGGGACGTGATGGTCTATAACTGCGTTTTCAATGACAACTACGACAGAACTTGTGCCGATACGGCGAGCCAGGCCACCGAGAACAGCGCGAACGTCGTTATATTCGGCGGGATGCAGGGTGGCGATATAACCATTGCCGATTGCGAGGTTTATCAATCGCTGCCGCTAACGGACAAGCTCTCCGGAGGCGGGATCAAATATAAGCATGCCTCGCGGGTGCCGGAGGCGCGATTCAGCGTGTATAGAAATGTCTTCAGAAACTGCAAGTTTTTTGCATTCGGGTCGGGTACGGCCAATACGCACTTTCATCACAATCTTATCATAGGCGGGGCCGGGATAAGCAGCAGGGACTTCGGGGGCGTGACTCATCAGACAAATCAGGTCTTCGAATACAATACCATCTTCAACAGCACCGGCTTTCAAATGAATCCGACAATCAGATGGAGGAATGAGAAATTCCCCGACGACCCGAAGGATATCGCATTCAGAAACAACATCGTTGTCGATAACGTGGAGGAATACTCGAATGAGCGGGGGATAGTGACTATCGGCACTTATATGCCGGATGAACTGTATGAGATTACAGCCCGGCAGTTGAAATTCGAGAACAACTGCTATTTTAATCGGCGCCGGCCCGTTCAATTCAACATGGGCGCCGGATTCAATTACAAGGACGAATACCGAAAGGGCGACACCTACTCTCTGCGAGAGTGGCAAAGGGAATACGGATATGACGCCGATTCGGTCGAGGCCGATCCATTGTTCGTCGATGCCGACAAAGGCGACTTCAACTTGCGGCCGGATTCACCGTGCAGGAGTATCGGCAGGTACGCCGTGCCCGACGGCGTGCCGCTTTCAGCCGACAGGTGAACTCTCGGACGGTTGATCGCCTACAGCGCCTGGTGCGCCGGCAGGCTCGGCCATCAACTCCACCAGCTCGTTGTGCTGACTCTGCAAGGCAGCCATCGCACCGGCCGAGCGTGAGTGTTGTGAGAGCAGCCCGGCCAGTCGAGTTGCCTCCTCAGGATTGAGGGGCTCTTTCCTGTCTTTCAGATTCAATTCCTTCTTGAGCTCTGCGATTTCCTCTTCGATCTGCTTCTTCTCTTCGCTCAACTCTTCGATTTCCTGCTCAATCCGATCCAACTGCTCTTGGGCGAGCATCGGGCTTTGCTCGTGCTGGTCTGTGTCCCATTCGCCGTTCTCTGTCTGTAGGGATTGGGCCATGTCCTGCTGCAACCGTTCGTTGGCGGCTTTCATCTTTTCAGCTTGTTGCTCGGCGTGCTTTTGTAGCTCATCGGCGAGCTGCTCCGTCGAGGAGGGCTGATTGCTGAACCGCTCCTTAAGCTCGTTTAGCTCGGCGCTTCGCTCGGCAAGCTGCGTCTCCGCCTGCTCTGCCTGTCCGCGGTACTCCTGCAATTGTTCGTTGGCTTCCTGAAGTTCCTTAGTCTGCCGCTCGGCCTGTTCCAATTGCTCGCGGTACTTTTGCAGTTCATCGGCGGTCTGTTCCTGTTCGGAGGTCTGATATTGGAGTTGCTCTTTAAGCTCGTTGAGTTCCGCGGTCAGCCTCTCAACCTGCATCGCCGCCTCGCTTAGGTCATCGACCTGCCGCTGGAGATCTCCCTCGGCCTGCCCACGTTCTGCAAGCTCCGTCTCCAACCGTTCCTTGGCTGCTTTTAGCTCTTCGGCTTGTTTCTCGGTGCGCTCTAATTGCTTCCGGTACTCCAGCAGTTCATCGGCGATCTGCTCCCGTTCAGAGGTCCGGCTCCGGAGCTGTTCTGTTAGCTCGTTCAGTGCCTTCGTTAGCCTCTCAACCTCTGCCTCGCTTGATGCCCGCACCTGTTTTTGGCGGTTTTCCTCAGCCTTCCCACGCCTGGCCAGGTCCTTCTGCAATTGTTTGTTGGCGGCTTTCAGTTCTTTGCACTGCTTCTCGACGTGCTCGGCCTGCTCGTGGTGCTTCTGCAACTGCTTGTTGGCGGCTTCAAGCTCCTTGATGTGACGCTCGGCCTGCTCCACCCGGTCGCAGGACTGCTTCAGCTCATCTGTAATGCGGTCCCGTTCGCAGGTCTGATTGCGCAGTTGTTCTTTGAACTCGTTGAGTTGAGCGGTTTGCCCGGCGAACTGGGACTCCAGCTCGTTCAGCTTGTCGGCCCGCCGGCGGAGATCTTCCTCGGTCTGCTTGCATTCGGCGAGTTCGTGCTGTAATAGCTCATTGGCGGCCTTGATATCTTCAGCCTGTTCGCGGTACTTCTGCAATTGTTCGCCGGCTGCCCTCAGCTCCTCGGCCTGTCGGCCGGAACGTTCGGCTTGCTCGCGGTATTGCTCTAATTCACTCTCGAGTTGTCTATACGCAGCAGCTTGGTCTGCGAGTTGTTGCTTTATTGGAGTCAGTTCATTGACGTGCTGTCGGAGGTCCTCAGCGGTCTGCCGCTGCTCTGCAAGTTTCCCTTGCAACTCTTCATTGGCGGTCTCGAATTCTTCAATACGCTCCTTGGTCTTCCTAAGCTGATTACGGTATTCCTGCAGCTCATCGACAAGCTGCTCTTTGATTTCGTTCAATTCGCCGTTCTTATGTTGCAGTTGCGTCTCTCTCCTGCCCAGTTCGTCAACTTGCCGGTTGAGCTGTTCGGCGGCCTGCCGACTTTCAACAAGGGCCTCCTCGAGTTGTCCGCTGCGCCGCTCGGCGTCTTCCAGCCGGCTGCGATATTCCTGCAGTTCCTCGGCCCGTTGCTTTCGATCCTTGGACTGTTCCTCGAGTTCTTCCCTTTTCTGATTCAGATCTTCTATTTCCACCCGCGCGAATTCGAGTTGTTCGACAGTCTGATTCAGCCGTTCGTTAATCGACGCCAGCTCCTCGGCGTTTCTTTCGGCGTTCTGTAGTTTCTCGCCGTACTGTTGCAGCTCTTTCTCGCGTTGCTCGCTCAGATCGACCTGATTCCGGAACCGGTCCTTCACTTCCGCCAGTTCCGCGGCGAGCTCCTCGACTTGCTCCTCGGCCTCACTTAACTCATTGACTTGCCGCCGAAGGATGTCCTCAGCCTGGCGGCTTTCTAAGAGGTCCTGCTGCAATTGAGCGTTGGTAGTTTCCGTTTTTTCGTTTCTTTGGTGGGCCTGTTCCAATAGCTCCCGGCACCGCTGCAGCTCGTTGGCGATCTGCTCTCGTTGGCAAGCTTGATCGCGGAATTGTTCTTTGAGCTCGTTCAGTTCGGCGGCCTGATTCTCAAATTCCCCCAGCGTTTCGATTAGCTCGCCGATTTGCAATTCGAGTTTCTCCCGGGTCTGCTGATGTTCGGCAAGGTCCTGCTGCAACAGCTCATTGGCGAGCCTCAACTCTTCATTCTGCTTCCTGCCGCTCTCGACCTGCTCGAGGTCCCGCCGCAGCTCATTCTTAATTTGCTCCCGCTCACAGTTTGTATTTCGGAGTTTCTCTTCAAGCTCGGTTATCTCGGCGGCCTGGTTCTCTATTTCTCGCCGGGCCTCGCACAGCCGGTCCGCCTGCTGTCGCATGTGCTCCTCTGCCTGCCTGCTTTTTGCCAGGTCTTCGGTCAGTTGCTCACTGGAGGCCCTCAACTCCTCACGCTGCTGCGCTGCCTGCTCCAATTGCTTGCGGCAGTTCTGCATTTCGGCGTCGGTTTGTTCCCGTTCGAGAACCTGGTTGCGAAGCTGCTCTTGCAGCTCGGCCAGTTGCGCCGTTAGCTTTTCAAGGTGCGCCTCCACGTTGCTTAGCTCAACGAGCTGTTGCCGGTCTTCGGATTTGTCTATCGATGAAATAATAAGTCCAACAGTTCGGCCATCCTCGGTTCTTGCCGCTGTCATTACAGTGTGCGTCGGGAATGCAGTTCCGTCTTTGCGGATATGGTCTAACGGGCCGGCCAGTCGGCCCCTCCCTTTGGCTTCCTCCATAAAATCAAGGACGTCAACCCGCATTTGCTCGGGGCTGTGAAAGTCTTGAATCTGTTGTCCGGTGACGTCGTCGGGTGTCTCGTAGCCGTGCATCCTGGCCCAGGCCATATTTGCAAAACGGACCTTGTCTCTATGATCCAAGAGAACAATTCCCTCAGATGTTTCCTGAGCGGCGATTGATGAGCTCTGAAGGTTTTCTATCACATTTTGGGACTTATCGATCAGATCATTCATCCAATCAATCCTCGAAAAAATATACGCTCAGATTGCTGGCGCCGGAGAAGCGCGCACACCCAAAATTCGGCAATAATCCGCGCGCACTTTCTTGGAATGTGGTAAATATGATGTATTGCCGGAGCAGGTGGAGGCCGTCGATAAGGGTTTGGTTTTATCGGGCCCTTCCACATCTGAAGAGAGTGCTTTGCTGCAATTCAGGCCGTGTGGATGCAGCTAAAGGATTAACAGACTCATGTGCCTGCTTGCAGGTCGAGAGCGATCTTTTGCACATTCGACCATACGCGCAGGAAGTTGGCCGAACAAATCTTTTCAATGTCTTCTTCGGTGTAACCTTCTTTCAGCAGCTCGAAGATCAGGTTCGGATAGCAGGAGACATCCTTCAAACCGGCGGGCAGGCAGTCTCCGACGCCGTCGAAGTCCGACCCGAGGCCGACATAATCAATGCCCACAAGCTTGACGACATGATCGATATTGGCAACGACATCTGAGATGTCGGCATCACCGATAGGATGGGCCTTGACGTACTTATCGACGTATGCCTCCCGTTCCTCTCCGGCAAGGCCGTGCTTTTCAATGTGCTTTAGGACGTGCTTTCTGCGTTTGGCAAAGCCTTCGCTCACCTGCTTGCTGACGAACATCGAGCCGAAGTTGATCTGCATGATGCCGCCCTTCTCGGCGAGCAGCTTTATCATCTCGTCGCTCATGTTGCGTTCAAATCCGGGCGTAAAGGCTCGGCAGCACGAGTGCGTTGCCACCACCGGCGCTTTGGAAAGCTCGATGATCTGGAAGAACGTCTCATCGGAGACGTGCGAGACATCGATGATCATGCCTATCCGATTCATCTCCGTGACGAGTTTCTTGCCGAAAGGGCTCAGGCCGTGCCATTTTCGCTCCTCGTCGAAGGATGAATCGCAGATGTGATTGCACTTCGAGTGTGCCGGGGTGATGTAGCGAACGCCCCGGTTGTAGAAATGGTTGAGATTGTCGAGCTTGCCCTCGATGGGCGCGCCGTTTTCGATTGCGACGACGATAGAGACCTTCCCGTCGCCGAACTGCCGCTTGAGATCTTCGGGCGACCGGGCGAGGACGAACTTGTCCGGCCATTTTTCGGCCCAGCCCTCGATCATGTCAATCGTTTCTTCCGCGACGGCGTAGGCCGTGTCGTCGTCTTCGCACTCCGGGGGGACATAAGCAGCCATGAAAACGGCATCGAGACCTCCGGCCCGCGCGCGGGGATAATCGAAATCGCCGTCGGGCGTTCTGACGGATATGTCCTGCTCTTTCTTTCGCAGACGCCAGGGCGCATCCTGGTGTGTATCCACAATCATGTACTTCTGTGCCAGTTCGCGGGCTTTGGTTTGCAGTTGCTTTTCTTCTTCCATACTTAGCTGCCGTGTGCAACCGGCGATCGACAAGGCCGCCACCGTGATTGCAGGTAAAAGAATTAGTTTATGCGTTCTATACATTAGCTGATTGCCGATGCTTTTATTGCTCTGTTCCGGCCGCGCCGGGGAGAATCATTCCCGAGACAACACCTCGTAGGCGGCCTCCAGGGCCGAGAGATAGGCGCCCTTAGAGTAGTTCGTCAGCATCTGTGCTGCCGCAGGTCTGTCCCTTGTGTACAGGTTGCGGGCGGCGCGTTCAAGAGAATTCTGCGTTGCGAAGGCGTTTTCTTCTATTTGCAGGGCTCGGCTCTTGGTAAGTGCAATTGTCTCGGCGCCGGCGGCCCCCACTTTGTTATGGAAATTGGAGAAAGTCCAAAACGCCCGCATCGCATCGGCCCGGAAAGGAGATTGGACGACCCCGTTATACAATTCCTCGGACGGCCTTTCCGGCGAACCGGCGGCAAAGCCGACCGGAAAATCGCAGATCCCAAAATGAAAAGGAATATAGAATGACGTCCGCGGCGAAGCAAGGCACACCCAATAGACAATGCCTATATCCAAAGGTCCGTCGCCGCGCAACCGGGCGACAAAGCTCGTCTGCGTCGCGCCGCTGCATATAGGGCAGGCGGTATCGCAGACAATGATCTTCGATGACGAGGGCTGCGGCGTCTTTCCTTCGTTGTCGTGCCTGAGTATTTCCATAATCTCTCGTGCGCCGACTTTTCGCCGAGGAGTGACACTGAAAGGCAAATCGAGGCCCGGCTGAATCGGCCTTTCGGCGACATATTGCAGTCCCGCCCACTGTCGCCCTGAGTTCGACGGGTTGGATGCCGCTTTGGGATTCGCATAGACGGCTGCGAAATCAAAGGGCCTATTCTCTTTCGGGTCGTACCAGCCGCGCTTTACGGCGTATTCTATGATGTCGGCCGAGGCAAGAAAGTGGTCCGCATCGGAAAGGTCCACCCGGCGGATCGTATAAGTATTCGCCACCATTGCAATCTCGTCGTCGGGGACGCTCCGGGCGAGCCAGTGCTTGCCGTTGACGACACAGAAGAGCCAGCCTTCGTTGGGGTCGCAGATGATGTATGTTCTTCCGGAATCGATATAGCCGAAGCGCTCGACGAGCCGCCCGGCAAGCAGAACGCCCTCTCGCGCGGTCCTTGCCCGCTCGGCGACCAGACGCCGAAGCATGTACCCGATCCCTCCGTCGGTTAGTTCGGCCTTGTCCTCTCGCGAGGGGCAATTATCCGAAGTGACGCCCACGCCCCATTCGTTGATGTAACTGTCGGAAAAAAGCATGCCCTGCATCTCGGACCATATATAGGCCCAGGTCTCATCGACCTGATCGAGTCGGCCGCCGTTGAGCAGGGCAACTTCTTCTCCCGCCGAGTATCTCTTGCGCGGGACCTTGCGATGATGCACTATCTGGGGCGGCGCGTCGTCTTCATTGTGGGCCATAATCACGAATCCGTCCGTCGAGGCATTCTTGCCGACCACAATAGAAAAGCACCCTTCGCACCGCGACGCCCGCAACAACGGCAGCACGCTGACAATCAGCGGGACAACTATCCGGAATGTGGCGGCCATATTTCTCTTCATTTTCATATCCTTGTCAAATCAACGGCGCTATCTATCCTCGCTTGCGGAAATAACGACCGCACACGATGCGTCGCCGGTGACATTTACCACGCTGCGGCACATATCGAGTATTCGGTCTGCGCCCCAAATGAGGGCAATCCCCTCCAGCGGCACGTTTATGCTCTTCAATACGATTGCCAGAGTAATGATACCAGCCGCGGGCGTTCCCGGCGTTCCGACCGAAGCGAGGGTCGCCGTCAGGACTATCATCAGTTGCTGGGCGATGGTCAGGTCGATGCCATAGACCTGAGCGATGAAAACAGCGGCGACTCCCTGGTAGAGGGCGGTCCCATCCATATTTATGGTCGCCCCCAGCGGCAGCACGAAGCTGCAGATTCTGGCCGATACACCCAGATTTTCCTCGGTGCATTCCATTGTCACCGGCAAAGTCGCAGAGCTTGAGCTCGAGCTAAAGGCGATCAACTGAGCCGGCCTGATCCCTCTGAAGAACGCCCCAACCTTCTGCCTCGTGAATATCTTTATCGCCGACGAATATACAACGATGACGTGGAGGATAAGCCCTGCAGTTACCACCGCCGAGTACTTGAAGAGGACGACGAGGATCCCGGTGCCGAAATCGGCCACGACCGCGGCTATCAAGGCGAACACCCCGTAGGGGGCGATTCGCATGATAACGTGAACCATTTTTATCATAAGATCGCTGACCCCTTCAAAAAAGCTCATCACGGGGGCCCTGCGTTCGGGGCTAATCAGCATAAGGCAAATCCCCGTCAATAAAGCAAAGAAGATGATCTGGAGCATCCTGCCCTCCACGAGCGCCTCGACGGGATTGCTCGGCACGATGTTCAAGAGAAGGTCGATGACTGTGGGCTTCTCAAGCGAAGCTCCGATCTTCGTATCCACCTGGCCGGCGCTGCTCTTGACCAGGTCGGCGCGGACATCCTCAGCCAGGCCCAGGCCCGGCTTAAACGTATTGGCGAGCAGCAAACCGATTGTCACCGCAATTGCAGTCGTGCACATGTAGTAGAGAAGGGTCTTCGTGCCTATTCGACCGAGCTTCTTAATGTCGTTCAAGCTCGCCGTCCCGACCAACAGCGAAGAGAACACAAGCGGCACGACGACCATGCTGATCAGCCTGATGAATACCGAGCCGAGCGGCTTGATGTAGGCGGCCACGAAATCTGAAAACCCCAGACGGTTCGCCAGGATGCCCAGAACCATACCCGCAAGCAAGGCCAGCAGAATCTTGGTGTGCAACTGAAGTTTACGCAATTTGGCGTCCTCGTTATCAGGCCGACCGTGCCGTTCTTGAATCGTCGCAGCGGATCCGCCGTGCATAATCTCATAATCTCAAACCGACCGACGGCCGGCCTAAGTCACAATTCTCCGGCCCAATGTACTGTCTTGGCAGCCGGTTGACAAGCGGGCGTGTGAATTCGAGGCTTTTATCCTACTGTCAATATGCCGGGCAAGAATAAATCTCTGTCCCATTTTTTCGCATGGCCAGCAACCTGCCGGGCCGCTACTCTGGGGCGTTTAGGCCGAATTCGGCCCAAAACGCATCTTTTGGCCGTTCAGAAAAAATTGCTTCCCGGAGAATTTTCTTGCTTGCTCGCCGCTGCATTGCTTATAATAGGAGCGTCGGTAACGCTTCGGGCGTAGGCTCAAGGGGCTAGCCATGGACAGCTACATTGAGCGACCGGCCATAAACGGTGGGCTGGGGATATCCTCTCTCTCCTCTCTCCCTCCGCGCCCCAGCCCAGCCGCTTTTTTGTGAGGGGAAAGGTATTAGCTTTTCAACAAATGCCTCCCTATTATCCGACTGCATCGACCTCGCTGAGGACAAGTTTTTCCTTGACTTTTCCCGTTCCGTCCCATAAAATGTCGTTGTAGAACTGGATGTTCTGAAGGAGTGGTGCGTTCTTCCCACAAGGCCAAGAGGGCTTTTCTGATACAGAGATACATCAACAGCGGTATTGCAGTTGCATAGCTTGCTGTGACGCTGTTGAGAAACGGAAGTCTTTGTTTGATAAGGAGAAGTAAGGTGAGAAGCACAAGAGTAGAAATTCTGGTAGGGGTAGTAATTGTCTCAGTTACATCCCTATGGTTGCTGGTCCCGTCAGTAGAAGCAAGTGTTGTTTCTTGTGAGTTTACAGGTAGCTTAACATGGGTGAACTCCAACAATAACCCACATTTTTTTGAACTTAGCGATACGTTCAGGGGAGTATTTTCCTATGAGCGCAACACAGCAGATTCTGACCTCGATTCCGGTGTCGGCATGTATGAATTATCGGGGCCGAGCGAAGTTTATCTTCTAATTGATGCTATACAATATGGAACTGATTTGACTTATCCAGAGTTTCGTATGGTAACCTATAACGACCGTCGAGTAAGTGGCGGAGTCATTGACCAAGTTGGGTTCCAAACTTATTGGCCTAGTCCTGTAACTAACGCTCTATACATGAATTTCTCCGACAATACCGCAGCAGTGCTGACTGACGACAGATTGCCAAGTGTGTCCGCTTGGCTGACGCCCGGTTTGAAAAATGGGAGCGTATCACTTTTTGACGAAAATGGGCAGATCGCAGCTGGGCCAATTGAGATTACTTCAGCCATCCCCGAACCTACAACAATTTTACTGCTCGGCTTCGGTGGCGTGGCCCCGTTGAGAAAACGCAGGCAAGCATAGTCTTATCTGCGAATGAATACTTTATGATAGGTATGAGTCTTCCTCTTGCAGCCCTATTCTTTTGGTGTTCTGCGGGCGGTTGCGCCTGCTGCTTTGGGCCCTTCCGGCCTACGCAGGGAACAGTGCAATCTTCGGCTTGGTCAGAGGCGGATGTACCTTGGCGATCAGGCCGATAAGTCGGGCAATATATATGGCTCGCGGTAGAAGCCGTGGACTAAGCGGTTGGCTTGGTCGTTGTCTTTGAAGCGCTCGTTGGGGCCGTCTATTTCCATCCAGGGGCCGAGGGTTGCCGTGTTTATGTCGATCTCGTTGGCGGCGAGATGCGTCAATAATCTATCGAACATTTCGCCGAATATCGGGACATCGCGGATTTGCTCTCGCATTTCGGCCTTCGAGGCTGTCTTTCCGAGCCGATATGAGATGTTGCCGGCGTGACAGACGGCGGTGGAGCGGTGGCCTTCGAGGACTTCTGCGTTGAGGTCTTCGCGTTTGCCGCTGCGGACGGCTTGGATGAAGTTGACGAAATGATCGCCTCCGCCGCCGAACTTCTTGACCTCTTTGCCCTCTTTGTCCCAGGCAATTCCGCGATAGAGGCTCACTGAGCCGCCCTCGCAATCGACGATGACGCCTACTCGCTCGCCTCGAAAGTCCGGCATGTCGTTCGAACCTTTGGCCTTGCGCAGGTTGTGCACCTCGTATAGCAGCGGCGCAGTCGGGAAATCGTAGTAGATGATCTGCGTATTGGGCACGTCGCAAGCGTCGTTGAAGATGAATCTCCCGCCGATGCTCATCACCCGCCGGGGCAGCATCTCCTCGCCCAGGCACCAGCGGGCCACATCGACCTCGTGAACGCCCTGGTTGCACGATTCGCCGTCGCCGGTGTTCCAATCAAAGCTGCAGTCGTACTGGAGCTTGTCGCGGTAGATGGGCAGCTTCTTCGCCGGGCCGCACCAAAGGTCGTAATCGACCGTCTCCGGTATCTCCAGCGGCGTCTCGCGCTTGCCGCACGAGGAACGCGCCTTGTTGGCGAAGGCGGTTATGTATTTTATCTTCCCCAGGTTTCCCTCCCGCACCCATTTTATTGCAGCGGTAACGTTGGCCTCAGAGCGATGCTGCGTGCCGCACTGGACGAGGCGGTCGTACTTCCTGGCGGCGTTGACCATTTGCCTGCCCTCCCATATATAGTGCGAGAGCGGCTTTTCGACATAGACGTGTTTCCCCGCCTGGCAGGCCCAAATCGTGCTAAGGCCGTGCCAGTAGTTCTGCGTGGCGTTGCCTATCACGTCGATATCCTTGCGGTCAATCAGCCGGCGCATATCGACGTACTGCTCGGCCTTGTGCTTATACCTCGATTCGATCATCTTGGCCGCAGCGCCCGTGCGTTCTTTATCAGGATCGCTCAGCGCTGCGACGGTTACACCTTCCTGGTTCTCGAAGGACGGCACATGCGCCCCGCTGCCCCGCCCGCCCAGGCCAATCACACCGACAACGATGCGCTCGTTAGCGCCTCGAACGCGCGAAAACGGCAGCGCCAGCGTCACGCCCGCCGCCAGTGAACTCTTCATAAAATCTCGACGTCCAAGTGTTTTCATAGTCTAACTCCCGCTAATCATAGAGAATCGGTTCTTCTCGCCAGTCTTTGTTCTTATCGTGGCCGTATTCCGTTACTCGAGGCCGGCGCTCGCGCAAGCGAACGGACTCGATGCCGAGGTAGTAGCCTGTCGAATTGGCGTTCCTGCCGACGCATTCGAGACGCAGCTTGTATCTGCCCGGCTTGGGCCAGAAGTCCAGAAGGTGATATTCCCCCGTCGCGATTTCCTCGCTGTAAAGGTCCATCACGCCGCCCACTTTCACGCCGTTGAGATACGCCTGGTATTTCCCGAAGTCATACGAGCGAGTCATAACCAGGAGAAGCCGCTTCGGCTCTTTCTTCTCCACCTCAAACGGAATCTCCACCCATGCGTTGTCCTGTGTCGGCGGCATATACAATAAATGACCGTCTGTGTAGATGTCCAAACTCTGCGGCCTTGCATCGCCGGCCCCGTGAAATGCGGCACCCGTGAATTCTTTGGCGGCGATTATCCTGTCCAGGTTGGGCAGCGTCCGCTCCTGCCCGTGCGGGGCGCGGGCCTTGAAAGTCGGGTCTCCCGTTTGATACCAAAACGCGACGCTCGAATAATCATCCTCTCGCTCGTTCCAGCTATGCACTTTCTGCGTCGGATTCTCATCGGACGATATCCAGCCGTAGTGCTCGAATGTCACCTTAATGCCATTGTTGAAGACCAGCGGGTCGTTGATATGCCAGCGGTACGCGCTCGTGTGCCCGCCGACGATTCCCCATTGGTCGAAGTAAGGCACGCCGAAATAAGGCGTGCTCGTCTTTTTCAGGCCCCAGGCGCTGAGGAAGTAGTCTTCGGTGCCGGTGCCCCAGATAGACGCCTTTTTTTCGCCGTCGATATAAATTTTCTCATCGCCCTCTCCGAACCAGGATGGGCTTCGCGTTCGCACGCTCAATACGGTTCCAACGTAATGGCCCTTGCCCTGCGTATCGAGGAGCACGTAGTCCTCGCCGTTTTGAGCGGGATATTCCTGCCGGTACTGGGCGTAGAAGTAAGGAGTGTCCTTGCTGATTTTCTTCTTCTTGATCCAGTCGATGTTGTAGTAGAGCAGGCTTATGGGCTTTTCGCTCTGGTTGACGACCTCGATTCTCGCGGATTTGCGAAACGGCATGTGCCAGAAGCAGTTGTAGGAATCGGCATCCTCGACAATAACGGGCAGGCTGATTACCTCGCTGCGTTTGCCGAAGCTGTTGGCGAAGAAATCGCCGACGGGGGCCTCGACGCCCGGTCGCCGCTCACCGTCCCAGTACATCCGCAGGAGCATCTCCTGGTGGTTTGCCGAGCCGTTCTTGGCCCACGGGTGCGGCTCAGGCCCCAAGAAAGTCATCCAGATATGCGTAATCACTCCCGGCCCTTTGGCGTTCATCAGCAGCTTCGTTTGCCCTGGAGGAACGCTCTTGTTGTCGCTGTTGCTCTGCGGGTCAGGCTCGCCGTTGGGGTCGTACTTGCCATCCGGCCCGATCTTGTGCGTCGATGTCTCCCGCATGCTCCGCCCCTCGTGCGGGGTGGCCAGATCCCCCAGAAAATCCGCA
>JAFGTU010000169.1 GCA_016933985.1 Sedimentisphaerales bacterium
GAGAAGAACTGGGGCTATCGCAGTTACGAGACGCGCGAGGCTCTAACCGAGGCCTATGTGAGTCTTCTTGGGCGGTTGCGTCCTCTGATTGCCGGCGGGCTGTGCGCCGCCGTTTATACGCAGACTACCGACGTCGAAGTCGAGGTCAACGGGATGATGACCTACGACCGGGCGATGATCAAATACGACGTTGAGAAAGCGGCGGCTGCGGCGAATCGTTTGTACCTGCCCCCGCCTGTTATCAAGACGATTGTGGCGACGTCGGAGCAGAAGCCGCAGCAATGGAGATATACGACGGACAAGCCTGCCGACGGCTGGGAGAATTGCGGTTTCGACGATTCATCGTGGATGAAGGGATCGGGAGGGTTCGGCACGAAGATTACGCCCGGAGCTGTCGTTCGCACGGAGTGGAACGGGTCTGATATATGGATCCGCCGAGTATTCGAGCTGAATGAAAAGCCCGACCGGCTCAGCCTCAACATTCATCACGACGAGGACGCCGAGGTCTATATCAACGGCAAGCTCGTCAAGAAGCTGGAAGGCTATACGACCAGCTATGTCCAGGTCGAGCTTGACGCCGAGGCGCTCAAGGCCCTCAAGGCCCTCAATGTCGGGACCAACTGCATCGCCATCCACTGCAAACAAACCGGCGGTGGCCAGTACATAGACGCAGGTCTGGCAAACGTAATAGAGCAGGCGGGTAAGTAAAAGAAACAGCATCCCGCGCGCACAGTCTAAGTTTTGGGTGGATTTGATTGAGACGGATTTTGCGAACTCGTCGGCAAGGAGTGTATATATAGATGAATCGACGGGAGTTTGTTAAGTGTGTTGTTGGTGGTGCGGCGGCGTTTGTTTCTGGTTGTGGCAGTGCTGCGGCGAATAGAGACGCTGGGAAGGATGATCGGCCTAACATTGTTTTGATTATGGCTGATGATTTGGGGTATGGGGATGTTGGGTGTTACGGCGGGACGTGGATTCGCACGCCTAATATCGATGCCTTGGCGGCGGGGGGGATGCGGTTTACGGATTATCATTCGAACGGGGCGGTGTGCAGCCCGACTCGTGCGGCACTTCTGACCGGGCGGTATCAGCAGCGGTGCGGTATCGAGGAGGTGGTCTTCGCCAAGGGGCCTTCGCGCGAAACGGGAATGCCGCTCTCGGAGATGACGTTTGCCGAAGTCCTCCAAGGCAAGGGCTATGTTACGGGGATATTCGGCAAGTGGCATTTGGGCTACAACGTCGAGTTCAACCCGGCAAAGCAGGGATTCGACGAGTTTCGCGGGTACGTCAGCGGGAACGTCGATTATCATTCGCACTTCGACGGGGCGGGAATCGAGGATTGGTGGAAGGACTCGGAGAAGGTGCCGGAGCAGGGCTACGTTACCGACCTTATCACAAAGCACGCGATAGACTTTATCGAGCGGCATAAGGATAAGCCTTTCTGCCTGTATCTGCCGCACGAGGCCCCGCACTATCCTTACCAGGGCAGGAAAGACCCCGTCGAGCGCTTGGGCGGCGATAAAATCAACGTGAGGACCAAACGCCAGGATATCCCGCGGGCATACAAGGAGATGGTCGAGGCGATGGACGAGGGCATCGGGCGGGTCGTCGAGACGGTCAAGCGCCTGGGCTTGGAGCGAAAGACGTTCATCTTCTTCTGCTCGGACAACGGCGCGACGAAAGACGGCTCGAATGGGCCGCTGAACGGATTCAAAGCGAGCCTTTGGGAAGGCGGCCATCGAGTTCCCGCCGTCGCATATTGGCCCGGCAAGATTAAAGCGGCGACGACCTGCAACCAAACAGTCTTAGGCATGGACGTATTCCCAACGATGGCCTCGATTACAAGTTCCGAGTTACCGGCTGGCCTGAAACTGGACGGCGTCGATTTGAGCGGTGTGTTGTTCGAGAGCGAGTCGCTACCTGAGCGAACCGTCTTTTGGCGGTATCGTAAGCAAAAGGCCGTCCGTAAAGGTCCCTGGAAACTCTTGGTGCAGGGCAGCGATGCCAAGCTGTTTAATCTCGACGCAGATCTCGGCGAAGAGAAAGACCTTGCCGGCGACAAGCCGGAGATAGTCACGATGTTACGAGGCGAGCTTGCGGCTTGGGAGCGCGGTCTGTGATGACAATCTATGGATTCGAGGTCACTGATATGGCAGGTGGATTGATTAGTCGGCGTGGGTTTATGAAGGGTTGTGCGCTTGGCGCTTCTGCTCTGGTTGCGGGCGGGCTTGGCTCGCAGCGGGCGGTCGCCGGCAGTCAGAAACGGCCTAATATAGTTTTGATAGTCAGCGACGATCATGGGATGGATGCGCTGGGCTGCTACGGCAATGCGGTTATCAAGACTCCGAACTTGGACGGCCTGGCGCGCGACGGAGTGCGGTTCACCAATGCTTTCTGCACGACGGCGAGCTGCAGTGCGAGCCGGTCGGTGATTCTGACGGGGATGTACAACCACGCCAACGGTCAGTACGGCCATCAGCACGACTACCATCATTTCATTTCGTTCCCGAACATAAAGAGCCTGCCCGTCCTGCTCACCGAGGCCGGCTATCGCACCGCCCGGATCGGCAAGTACCATGTTGCCCCGGATGAGGTCTATAAATTCGATGCGGCCCTTCCGGGCAACTCGCGAAGCCCCGTGCAGATGGCTGAGAACTGCAGGGACTTTATCGCTGCGTATGACAAGCCGTTCTTCTTGTACTTCTGCACATCCGATCCGCACCGTGGCGGCGGCACTGCGGACGAGCTGGCCACGAACCCCGACCGGTTCGGCAATAAGGCCAAAGGCGGCTATCCAGGCGTTGAGGAAGTAAAGTACGATCCCAAGGATGTGATCGTGCCGCCATTCCTGCCCGATTCGCTCGAATGCCGGGCGGAGCTGGCGCAGTATTACCAGTCCGTCTCACGAGTCGATCAGGGTGTCGGCAAGCTGCTCAGCGTACTCAGGGATGCGGGTAAAGACGATAATACTATTGTAATCTATATCTCGGACAACGGCATTGCTTTTCCTGGGGCCAAGACGACGCTCTACGAGCCGGGTATGAATCTGCCTTGTATCGTGCGCGATCCGTGTTTGAAGAGAAAGGGCATAACCTGCGATGCGCTGGTCAATTACGCCGACCTTGCTCCGACCATCCTAGATTTCGCCGGCGTTTCGCCCGGCGGACAGATGCAGGGGCGGTCGTTCAAGTCGGCGCTGGGGCAGGAGCATCCGAAGGGCTGGGACGAGACCTACGCCTCGCACACCTTCCACGAGATAACGATGTACTATCCGATGCGGGTAGTTCGCGGCAGGCGGTACAAGCTGATATGGA
The DNA here is from genome assembly GCA_016933985.1 of Sedimentisphaerales bacterium. Classification (GTDB taxonomy): domain Bacteria; phylum Planctomycetota; class Phycisphaerae; order Sedimentisphaerales; family Anaerobacaceae; genus JAFGCD01. Next base: position 3,315 of record JAFGTU010000169.1, read on the forward strand.
ATATCGCGCACGGGCTGGATTATCCCTTTGCCAGCGATCTATGGGCCGCATCGACGTGGCAGGCGACCATCAAACGAGGCGAGAAATACTACGGCAAGCGCACCGTCGATGCCTATCTCCACCGCCCGAAGTTCGAGCTGTACGACCTTGAAGCCGACCCGCACGAAGTGAACAACCTCGCCGAAGACCCCAAACACGCCAAAATCCTCGCCGGCTATAAGGCGAAACTAAAGGCCTTCCAGAAGCGAACCAAAGACCCCTGGATTGTCAAGTGGGAGTACGAGTAAGGCCGGCGGGCTTGACAATGGGCTGTGTGTGGCTATGATGGGCGTAGATAATTTATCAGCTACGGGGCACAAAACACACAATGAAAAGGGGTAAGTAAATGGCGCTTTTAATGGGGTATGATGTCGGCAGCTCGTCTATTAAGGCGACGCTGATGGATGCTGATAGCGGCAAGGTCTTGGGCAGCGCCACTTCGCCGGACAGGGAATTGGAGATAATCGCCAAGGAGATCGGCTGGGCCGAGCAGCACCCGGATACTTGGTGGGAGCACGTCGTAAAGGCGACGCAGAAGATCAAATCGCAGATACAATTCGACGCGGGCGATGTCGCGGCGATCGGGATCTCGTATCAGATGCATGGGCTGGTCTGCGTGGATAAGAGCAAGGAATTGCTGCGGCCCTCTATCATCTGGTGCGACAGTCGGGCCGTGCAAATCGGTGTGCAGGCGGCTAAGGATATTGGGCCTGATAAGTGCCTCAAGAGGCTGTTCAACCTCCCGGGGAATTTCACGGCTTCCAAGCTGGCATGGGTGAAGGAGAACGAGCCGGATGTTTATGCGAAGATTCATAAAGTCATGTTGCCCGGCGATTATATCGCGATGAAGATGACCGGCGAGATTAAGACCACCGCTTCGGGTCTATCGGAAGGGATAATGTGGGACTTCGAGGCCGATGGACCGGCTGATTTCGTCCTCGATAACTACGGCATCTCGACAGACCTTGTCGCCGATAGGGTCGGGACGTTCTCGGTGCAGGGCGAGCTTACGAAGGCTGCCGCCGATGAGCTGGGGCTGCCGGCGGGGGCGAAGATCAGCTATCGCGCGGGCGACCAGCCGAATAATGCCCTGTCGCTGAATGTCCTGCAGCCTGGCGAGATAGCCGTCACCGCGGGTACGTCGGGCGTGGTCTATGGCGTCGGCGATAAGAAGAATTACGACCGCAAGTCCCGCGTCAATGTATTCGTGCACGCCAACCATTCAAAAAGCAAGCCGCGCTACGGCGTTCTGCTGTGCCTCAACGGCACCGGCATCCTCAATAGCTGGCTCAAGCATAATTTCGTGGGCGACGGGCTGGACTACCCCGAAATGAACAAATTGGCCGCCAAGGCGCCGGTAGGCTCGGATGGATTGATCATAATGCCCTACGGCAACGGGGCCGAGCGGACTTTGGAGAATAGGAACATCGGCGCCTCGGTCCACGGCTGGAGCTTCAACGTGCACAAGAAGGCCCACTTCCTCCGCGCTGCGCAGGAGGGCATAGTCTTTGCCTTGAATTATGGACTCGGCATAATGCGGGATATGGGAATCAAGCTAAAGACCGTCAAGGCAGGCAACGCAAATATGTTCCTAAGCCCCCTCTTCGCCGAGGCCTTCGCAACGGTAACCGGCGCAAGCGTCGAATTGTACAACACCGACGGCTCGCAAGGCGCCGCCCGCGGTGCAGGGATAGGAGCGGGAATCTTCAAAGGCCCTACAGACGCCTTCATCGGCCTCGAACCGGTCAAAACGATAAAGCCCAATCCCAAACTTGCCGCCACCTATCAGGATGCGTACAAGCAGTGGGAAGCAGTCCTGAAAAGGCAATTATGAAGCTTCTGCGCACCCTGTGGCTTGAAATGCGGAGCTTTACTCATTCGGGTGGAAAACGTGAAATTGGGGGTGGGCAGAGTGGGGATGCGGTGGTATAATTCATGGGTCTGCGGTGCTTGGGTTTCGGCTGTGCGAAATTCGGGCTGCAGGCGGGTTTTGAAACGGAATTATCAAAGGAACGATTAGATAAGGAGTTGGTAAAATGGCTGAGAAATCTTCACACAGTATATGTCGTTGGACGTTTAATCCCGGCAAGGGCGGGTTTGTGCCTGGGGATATGCGGCCGGAGTGGGGCGGGGCGTTCGGCACGCCGGAGATGATTGAGCTTGTGGCCAAGAAGATTCGCCCGCGGATGCCGAATAACGTCGAGCTGGGGCTTGAGGTGCACTACGACGCGGAGGTGGATGACAGCAACGCCGGTGCGGTCGCCGATGCGCTTGTCGCCAATAAGATTCACTTAGCAATGGTCACGCCCGGCGCTCATGCGCACTTCGCCTACGGCGGCGTTGCCTCGCTCGATCCGAACGAGCGCAAGGCTGCCGAGGACCTCGGCACGAGGACGGTCGATCTGGCTTACGGGCCATTGAAGAAGGCCTGGCATCCGGACAAGGCGCCGTCGTTTATTATTTGGAACGGGTCGTTCGGCTACGATATCGCGACGGTCGGCATCAGGCAGATGTACCAGAACCTCAAAGAGAGCATCGCAGGGCTGTGCAAATATGAGAAGAAGAAAGGCGGCAGTCTCTATATTTGCTTCGAGCCGAAGCCCAACGAAGGCCACCCGGCCATGCTCATCCCGACAGTCGCCAGCGCGCTATTGTTCTGGCGGAGGATCGAGGAGGAGTTCGGCGTCTCGCGAAAGAAGAAGGGCGTGAACAAGGAGTTCGGCCATTCCGAGATGATCGGGCTCGACCACGTCTATGACAGCGTCGAAGAGCTCGATAACGATATGATGGTGCACATGCACCTCAACAGCCAGGGCTACAACGACGGCATCATCCTGGGCGGCCCCGGCAAATACGACATCGACCACGGCGCTCGCATCAACGGGATGAACGTCGCCATCGCTGGTCTTATTCAGCAGGCAGGCTACGCCCGCTGGAAGGGCCATGACATGCAGACCCGCGCCTACGACAACGCCGAGCAAGGTATCGACCGCGTTGTCCGAAGCGTCTTGAGCTGGGAGGCATGCGAAAAGGCCGCCAAGAAGCTCGATACCAAGGCCCTGATGAAGGTCCTCGCCAAGCGCGAGACCGCCAAGGCCGAGGATATGATGCGCCATGCGGTGGTGAACGCACAACAAAGCTTCGACGAAATGTATAACTGAGGAGATTGACCAATGAATGCCAAAGCGCAGGACCTGCGCGGGGTGGCTTTCGTGGTTATGTCTTTTGGTGCGAAAGGAAGTAAAGCAACTTCAACATCTCGTGAGGTCTACGATTGTATAATAAAGCCCGCCGCTGAAAACAAAGGGTTGCGTTGTGTGCGAGCGGATGAAATTGTCTCACCGGGGTCAATTCCCCAGCAGATACGGTACTACGTCAAAAACAGTGAAGTAGTCATCGCCGACATTACAGGGCACAACCTCAACGTCTTCTATGAGGTCGGCATCAGGCACGGCGCAAACGGCAAGGCTATTTTGCTGGTTCGCGACATTGACGACGTGCCATCCGACCTGAAATCCGACAGAGTAATTGTCTATGACCTTGCCACGCCGAGAGGCTGGACCAAGGCTATGCGGGATCTCGAAGGAATGTTGGATGAGGTACTTACAACGGCGCGATGCGCCACCTGAAGTTCTGGCCATACCGCACGACGTGGGAAAGGCATCAAGGAACCGGGCGAGGCGCAGCATTTTGGCTGTGCGACCAGTTGCTTGATGGCGACCCCTCCTTCTTGGTGGGATGGACCGGACGGTGTGTAGTATGCGTCCCAGTAATTTGCGAGGACATTGAAGTCTTTCATGTCGGTGTGTTTATCGTCGGTCAGTTCGCTGTCGAGTTGGCCGGGTGCGAGCCATATCCTTGCCATTTTGAGCACGTGTAAATAATTGACCACGTCGTCGCGGTCGGTGCCGCGCAGGTAGGTGGACCAGATTTTGCTCGCGGGATCCGGCTGCACCCCCTGCTCAAATTCGCTATGGCTCTGGTTGTAATCGTCCCGGTTTGCTTTGGGCTGGCCACCGTTATCAGAAAGCTGCCCGCGGCCAGGCGAATCCTGTAAGAATCTCACGCCAGGTCGGCGGCAACGGCGCTTAAAGCGTGTATGGGAAGTGGCACGGCCATCCCCGCAAGGGGCCCGTGGGGCTTGGCCGTGCGCTTCACCAAACGGGCCTGCTGTCCGGGACTCGTAGGAAAGAAGCTAATTGCAGGGCCAAGATGGCCCTGGGACGCATGGGCAAGATGCCCATGCCACGACAGAACGGCTTCTCACAGACGCTCTTAGGCAATGATCATAGCATCGCCGTAGGAGTAGAATCGGTATTTTTCGGCGCTGGCGTGGCGGTAGGCGGCGAGGGTATTCTCCAGGCCTGCGAATGCGGCGACCAGGGCCAGCAGTGTGGACCTGGGCAGGTGAAAGTTGGTTATCATCGCATCGACGAATTTGAATTCGTAGCCGGGCGTTATGAACAGGTCCGTAGTGCCGGAGGCCGGTTCGATGCGAGGGCCGGGGAGCGATTCGAGGGTCCTTACCGACGTGGTGCCAACGGCGATTATGCGTTTGCTTTCGCGCTGGGCGGCGTTTATCTTCTGCGCATTGTCGGCGTCGATAGTAAATCTCTCGGCGTGTATGCGGTGGTCTTCGAGGTTTTCGGCGGCGACGGGTTTGAACGTCCCTGCCCCAACGTGGAGAGTAATGTAAGCAAAGCCGATACCGCTCCGCTGCAAATTCTCCATCAGGCTGGTGGTGAAGTGGAGTCCTGCGGTCGGCGCCGCGACCGCGCCGTCGATGCGGGCATAGACGGTCTGGTATCGCGCCATGTCCTCGCGTGCGACAATCGGGTCGTCGTCTCGCTTGATGTACGGAGGCAGCGGCGGAAAGCCTACTCTTCCGAGGATGGTCAGGGCGTCGGCGTGGGCTTCTATTTCGAGCAGGCATCGTCCTTCGCCGAGCTTATCGAGCAGGAAGGCTTTGCAGAAGTCATTTTTATCTCTGTCTTTGATGTGGATAGTCTCGCCTTGCTTTAGCTTTCCGGCGCCTTTCAGCATAGCGCTCCAGGTCCTTGGCGCAGTCTCGTCGAGGAATAGCCCTTCGATCTTGCCGCCGCTCGCCCGGCGGGCGAAGAACCGCGCTGGCAGGACCTTCGTGTTGTTCAAGACAAGGCAGTCGCCGGGCGAGAGGAAATCGCCGAGCCTGTCGAATCGGGTGTCGATAGTGCAGCCGGTCCTTCGGTCCAGGACTAACAGGCGCGAGTGTGTGCGTTCAGCCGCTGGCTGTTGCGCGACCAGTTCTACAGGCAGGTCGTAATCCAGGTTCGCCGTTTTCATAGCAGAACGTTATCAGACGCCCGGCGCAATGACAAAAAAAATTTAGGCCGGTAATGAGTCAATTCGGAGGTGTTGAGAAACATCGAACGGCTTTGTCGTTCCACTTCACAGCGGTGCACAATGTGCATTTTCAGGTTATTGCGAGCGGTTCGGGAAATCGCACGGCGATCTCGAATTGGCGCCTGTCGGTTTTTTCAACCGTTCCAATTCCGCTATTACGGGCCAATACGGAATTTGCCGGGCAAGTCACACAAGGCAAAGGACGATACTGAGAGCGTGAATTCAGCCTTCAAGACGAAAAGCGTTCCTCGCAGGCAAGGACAATGGCTTCGAGAAGATACCTGGAAAACTCGGCGACTTCGGTAGCTACTTTGGGCAAAGCAGAGTTGATGCGCCGGATCAGAAACTTCAGGGGCCGATTCAGGCTCGATTTCACCGACGACTACCTGAGCAACCTCAGCATAGACAGACTAAGACACATCCTCTTAGCCGCACTGATAAACGCAAAACGCTAACCTGCATTTCTCGCCGCCGAGAGCGCCGTCCTTAGGACTCCTTACAGAGAGACCGCAAAGAATGTCGTTGTGTAAGTCCGATCAAGCCATAAGATTCCTCTTTTTTCGGCGTTCTCGGTGTACTCTGCGGTTAGTGATAAGTCCGCGTTAGAAGGGCGGTGAGTAGGGCGGGGTGTAGTTCAGCGTCCACCAGCAGGATTTCTGGATATAGAGCAGGTCGAGCCAATCATCCTTTGTTACCGGCTTGATGCCGCTGGCATGGTGCCTAAAAGCTTCTCTTCCCGCCTTGACGGTCGTTGTGCCTCTCCATTTCTTGTATTCGACGCGTCCGTCGGCCAATCCGAAGCAGGTCCCGTCACCGTGCCGCACGGTCGGGTCGTCCCACCATTCTCCGCTCGCTGCGACCGTGTTGCTGTTGTGGACGGCGTAGCTGTCGGGGGTTATATAGCCTTCGTCAATGAACACGATCCTGTAGGGCGCGTTCTTAATCTGAGACCGCCTCTTATTGATTAGGTTCGCTACGTCACCTCTTCCGTGAGTATCACTCGGCTGGGGGTAGGCGTTCATCGAGTCCATTACGGAATATGTAATCATCTCCCCGGGGAAGCCGGTCGGGCATCGGTAAAGGTCCAGGGTCTTGGCATAGGGCCACATTGAGCCTTGTTTGATGGCGGCTTTCTGCTCAGACTCCGGCAACAACCCGCCGGCAGCATAGTCATCGGCCCAGGCCTTGCCCACCCATGCTATTTCCCCTCCGTGGTCGTGTCCCGCGTCGCCGTTGATGATCCTGTCGTCCCAATCGTCCGAATACAGAATCCAGGCAAAGGTCAACTGCTTCAGGTTGTTCATGCAAACGATGCGTTTTCCCTGCTCCCTGGCCCTGTGAAGCGCGGGCATCAAGATGCTCATAAGCAGGGCGATGATTGCTATCACTACCAGGAGCTCCACGAGCGTAAAAGCCTTGCGACCGTTCATAATATCACCTCCTTAGCTCCAAGTTTTTTCTCCCTTGTCCCCCACTATTAGTATGCGCCGCAGCGGCCTTCTGTTCTGTTCAGCCTCCACTTTTTCTCGCAAAGACCAGGCCTGCTAAGTCGGGTAATTCCATCGTGGATACTTCAAGGCCGCTTTGGCGGATTTGCCGTGGGATGGGCTTGGCGGGCGTCAAGCTAAAGCGGAGGCGGGGAATTCTTTAAGGCGCACAAAAAGGGCTGGAAATCTTACGAATTCCAGCCCTTGTGAGATAGCGTTGCAACTAAAGAATATACTGCAAACTTATGATGTAATCGCTATCTCACAGACCAAGATTAAATTAGAAGAAAAGAACACATATATCAACAATGGTATTTTACAACGCCTCCGCGGCAAATGCAAGCACTTTTTTCAGAATTTCAAATTTTTTTTCACTAGCCCCTCAACTTGTTGGCTACAGCAGGTACTATTCTCGGCGGCGGCTAACTTGCTGAAGTGCCCGGTTCCAGCCTCGAAATCGGCCCTTCAGAGCGAAAAAAGGGGCTTTCGCTGCTATTCGGCGCCCCTCAGCCGGCGGGCAGCGATACGCAAAAGACATACACTAAGGGTTCCGAACCGGTGTTTCTGACGTCGTGGATGGTCTGCGGCCGAATATAGGCGACCCGCCCCGCCCCGACCGATAATGCCTCTTTTTCTTCGCCGATAAGCAGTTCGCCCTCTCCTGAGAGGAAAACGAGGATTTCCTCCTTCTCCTTGGTGCTATGCTCGCCGCAGGCCTTGCCGGACTCAAGGTGCACCCTGCCCACCTTCATCCCCGCCGTTTGCGGCGGCCCTTCGAGCAAACGCTGATACTCCGGTTTCTCGTTCAATTCGACAACTACAGCGTTTTCTGTAAATGACATAACTATCCCTTATCACGTAAATACCTGCTTAGAGGTAAGTCTTTACGGGTTGAGCCCTCCTTTGTCAATTGTTTTCCAAAGCTTCTGCTTGACAAAATAGCACCAATTCACTATTCTTATGCGCTGAATCGGCAGTGCAGGGCATTGCTCATCTTGAGTGTTCGGGCCTTTGCACCGGAGGATTCGGTTATGCACATGGCTAATGAATTGTTGTCCCTTCCGGTCGCTGCTGGAACGTTTGCGATAGCGACCGCCGGCTTGGGCTTGATCTGCCGCAAGGCCGGGCGCATCATTAGCACCGACAAACTCGCCCTGATGGGCATCCTCGGCGCGTTCGTTTTTGCCGGGCAGATGGTCAACTTCCAGCTACCCGGTATGCCCGGAACGAGCGGACACATGGTCGGAGCTGTCCTGCTGACAATCGTTTTAGGTCCTCATCTCGCTGCAATAGTCATGTCATCGGTGGTGATTGTGCAGTGTCTTATCTTCCAGGACGGCGGACTTTTGGCGCTTGGCTGCAACATAATCAACATGGCGCTGGTCCCCTGCTACATAGGCTACTTTCTGTATAGGGCCTTTACGGCCGGGCGTGCTTCCAGCCTGCGCGTCTATGTCGGCACGATGCTGGCCTGCCTGGTCTCCATCGAGGCCGGGGCGATCCTTGTCCCCGTGCAGGCGGCCCTGGCCGGTGTCCTGGCAGTGCCGTTCTCCACGTTTCTGATAACGATGGTCGGCGTGCATCTCCTGGTGGGATTTGTTGAGGGCATGATTACGGTGGCGGTATTGGGCTATATGCGGCAAGTCAGACCTGACATCATCGTTGACTCGCTGCCGGGTGGAGCCAGATTAAGCAGGTCGGCGGTATTAGGCACACTCGCGGCTTTCGCTATTATTACCGGTGCAGGTCTGTCTCTGCTTGCCAGCGATCTGCCCGACGGACTGGAATGGAGCTACGCCGAGCGCCCGGATCAGCCGGGTTTTGAACCGGCCGTCGCCAATGCCGATTCGACGATAGCCGCAGTAGATCGGTTCCAGTCGAAATACTCGCCCCTTCCCGACTACTCTGTCAGAACGTCGCAGTTCGGCGAGTTGCCGCACGAGGCCGCCGAAGTCAGCACCGGCTGGACCAGCTTTGCAGGCGTGCTCGGCTCGGCGATAACCATGGCCCTCATCTGGCTGACCGCGCGCATTCTCAGGAAGAAACGGTCGAGTGTCGCATAGTGCGTTGCAACCCGGTATAATAGCCGCTCAGCGCCCGCAGCACCGCCTCTGCAAGCTCTGCGGGTTTTGGTTTGCCGGCCAAAGAGGACCTTGCGCGATGCACCATGCACATATAGACAAGTTTGCTTATCAGGATTCGCCCGTACACCGGCTCGACAGCAGGGTGAAGCTTGTCGTGGTGCTCGTCTTCACGGCGGTGGTCGTCTCTTTGCCGCGCACCTCGTTGAGCATCCTCGCTTGTTACGCCGTTGGCCCCTTTGCGATTCTCGTATGGGCCGGTATTCCTCTGCGATTCACCTTCAAACAGATACTGCTGGTGAGCCCCTTCGTGCTGGTCCTTGCTCTAAGCTGCCCGTTATATGACAGGACACCGGCTGCCGTGGCTTTCGGTCCGTTTTCCTGGCGCCTGACCTTGGGCTGGATGAGATGTTTCGCCATTCTCGCAAAGTTCATTGTCACAATGCTGGCCCTTATTGCCCTGGTCTCCACTACACGGTTCAGCGACTTGCTCGCAGGCCTGCAGAAGCTGGGCCTGCCGAGGGTGCTGGTGATTCAACTCGGCTTTCTGTACCGCTACATATTTGTCCTCATCGACAGGGCGCAGCACATATTGCGGGCCAGGGCCGGGCGAAAATTGCGAAACCTGGGATTGAAGGCCGAGTTGAAGATCGCCGGCGCCATGCTCGGATCGCTCTTCATCCGAAGCATCGACACCGCAGAGCATATCGACACCGCTATGCAGGCACGAGGCTTCGACGGAAAGTGGAGAACCCTTGCAAAGCTTCGCATTCGGACGGCGGACTGCGTCTTCGCATCCGCGGCGGCGGCCTTCATATTTACGCTGTACTTCTTCCTCAAGCCTTTATTGCAGTGAGTCAAATGACAAAAGCAATCGAAATAGAGAATTTCTCATACGCCTATCCCGATGGAACCATCGCTTTGAGCGACGTCAATCTCGGCGTGGAGCACGGCGAAAAAATCGCCCTCATAGGGCCGAACGGCGCTGGGAAATCAACCTTGCTCCTGGTGATGGCGGGCTTTGTCCGCGGGACTGGAAAAGTCAAAATCGACGGACTCGAAGTCAACCGGGCGAATCTGAGAAGTATTCGGGCCTGCCTTGGGGCCTGCCTTGAGAATCCTGAAGACCAGTTGTTTATGCCGACCCTCTTCGACGATGTGGCGTTTGGCCCGCTCAATATGGGCCTGTCGCACGAAGAAATAAGTAAGCGAGTCGCCGATGCGCTTCAAACCGTCGGCCTGCCCGGGATGGGCGATAAGGCCCCTCATCACCTCTCCGCGGGCCAGAAGAGAGCCGCGGCTATAGCCACCGTCCTGTCTATGGACCCCAAGATAATTACGCTGGACGAGCCCGACGGCAGTCTGGACCCGAGGAATCGCAACAACCTTGTCCGACTGCTTAAAAGGCTGTCTCAAACCCTGGTAATCGCCACTTGCAACATGAATTTCGCCGCCGCTCTCGCCGACAGGGCGGTCTTGGTCAACAAAGGGCGCGTAGTTGCAGAAGGCGACGCCGGAAAAATAATGCGGGATTTGCAGCTCATGGTCGAACACGGCCTCGAAGTGCCCGGAATTCATTTTTCTTGACATCCCTCAGGCCGGTCTGTATTTAGCCAATTCTAAATATTATCGGCTAAATGGCCGATAGCAACCACAACGCGTATTGAAGATGTACTCGTCCCCGGCCGCGACCGGGGGCGACTGTTTTTGTGGAAAACTCAAATATTATGGCGAAATCAGGCTCTTCAGGCAAGTCGCTGGTGATAGTTGAATCCCCCGCAAAGGCCAAGACCATAAACAGGTATCTGGGTCCAGCCTTCGAAGTGAAGGCGTCAATGGGCCACGTGCGCGACCTCCCGGCCAAGGGCCTTAATGTCGATATAGACAATGATTTTGAGCCGACCTACGACATTATGCCGGGCAAGAGCAAGACGATTACCGCCCTGAAGGCATCCGCGAAGAAATGCGACAAGCTGTATCTGGCCACAGACCTCGACCGCGAGGGAGAGGCTATCGCCTGGCATCTGGCCGAGATACTTGCTGTCCCCCCCGAGAGGACGTTCCGCGTTGTATTCAACGCCATTACCGGCTCGACTATAAAACAGGCCTTTGCCCACCCCGGCAAGCTCGATATGGACAAGGTCATGGCCCAGCAGGCCCGCAGGATACTGGATAGAATCGTTGGCTACCAGATCAGTCCGCTGCTCTGGAAGAAGGTTACGCGCGGCCTCTCGGCCGGCAGAGTACAGTCCGTGGCGGTCAAGATGGTCGTCCAAAGGGAAAGAGAGATTCGGGCCTTCGAGCCGGCGGAGTACTGGCTGATACCCGCCGTGTTCACGACCGAGCTGCACAACGATTACAGCGCCGAATGGCTCGCCTTTATCACGCCCACGAACGATGGGGACAATCCGCCCGCCCAGGCCGAGCAGTACAAGTGGCTTGCCGAACACGGTGCTTTCAGGGCTGAACTCCAGACCGTTGGCGGCAAGAAGTTCGAGGCCTCCAATGCTGAGCAGGCCCAGCGGATATTCGCAGGACTGAAAGGCGCTCAGTTCAAAATCGCCGAGATTGAAACCAAGCAATCATATTCGCGTCCGTCGCCGCCCTTTATAACATCGACGCTTCAGCAGGCGGCGGCCAACCGCCTGGGCTTCACCACAAAGAGGACCATGAGAATCGCCCAGCAGTTGTATGAAGGCATCGACCTCGGTTCGATGGGTTCTCTCGGCCTTATTACCTACATGAGGACCGACAGCACGCACGTCTCGCCCGAGGCCGTTACAGAGGCCCGAAGCTATATCAGCAGGCGTCTCGGCGGCGAATATCTGCCCGATAAGCCCAACGTCTATGCCTCCAAGAAGAACGCCCAGCAGGCGCATGAGGCCATCCGCCCGACGGACGTTGATTTGACGCCCGCCGACATCAAGATGTTTCTCAGCGACGAGCAATTCAAGCTCTATGACCTTGTCTGGCGGCGTTTCGTGGCGTCGGCGATGAAGCCGGCTCAGTGGGACGTTACGAATCTGCAGATAGCGGCGGAAACATCTATCGGGCCGTGTGTGTATAAGGCCGCCGGCCGAGTGCTCGTCTTCGACGGATATTCGGCGATATGGCAGACGAACTCGAACGGACAGCAATTGCCGCCTGTCAAGACCGGGCAGGGCCTTGCGGCCGTGGATATCAAGGCCGAGCAGCACTTCACCAATCCACCGCCAAGATATACCGAAGCCTCCCTCGTTAAGGCGCTCGAAAAAGAAGGCATCGGGCGCCCCAGCACGTACGCCTCGATTATCAGCACGATACAAGACCGAGGCTACGTGGAGCAGCAGGATAAGAAATTCTTCGCCACGGACGTCGGCGGGATTGTAACCGACAAGCTGGGCGAGTACTTCCCCAAGATAATGGATATCGCCTTTACGCGGTACATGGAGGACCAGCTCGACAAGATCGAGGAGCAGCATCTCGATTGGCTCGGCGTCTTGAGGGATTTTTACGGGCCTTTCAAAGAGAGGCTCGAGATTGCTATGGCCGAGATGAAACACGCAAAGGCCGAGACAACGCCAAGCGAGTACCATTGCCCCGAATGCGGCAAGGGCCTCGTTTACAGGTTCGGAAAGAGTGGAAAATTCCTGAGCTGCTCGGCATATCCTGACTGCAAGTTCGCATGCCCCTGCGACAAGGAAGGTAAAATGATCGAGCAGAAGATAAGCGAGCACAAGTGTCCGGTCTGTGGAAAGCCCATGGTCGGGAAAAACGGGCGGTTCGGTGCCTTTCTCGGGTGCAGCGATTATCCGAATTGCAAGACAACGCTAAAGGTGGATAAAGACGGCAACGTCCTGCCGCCCAAGCCGCCGCCGGAGCCTACGGGAATAAAGTGCTACAAGTGCAAAGACGGCCGGCTCGTGATTCGCCAAGGTAAGAAAGGCCCGTTCATGGGCTGCGCAAACTTCCCAAAGTGCAGGACCATTATCAGCATGAAGCAGCTCGACCATCTGAAAGAGCTTCAAGCCGCGGGCAAGTGGCCGCCGCAAACCTGGGAGGAGGCCGACGAGCTGCTCGAAAGAAAGAATCCAAAAAAGACCGCCAAGAAGACCAAGAAAGTCAAGAAGACTGTAAAAACAGCCACCTAATCGGCACTGCGCTGCTGACGGCGCGGCAGCCATTGGCCCGGTGTGTCCGGCGGTTGTTCCTGGCGCCTTTCCGATTGAAAGTGCAAGCACCCCCGTATTTGCCCTAAAGCTGTCCTCCACACGGCCGGCCATATCGCTATCACTTGATCCGGCGCACATCTGAATAACGCTCTTGACAAGACTATTCGCGTCCCGTACACTGCCTTAACCATGCGCTATTCAGGCAGCTTCTGTTGAACCAATACAACAGCCGAGAAAGAGCCGGGTGCGCGAATTTTCGGACGGACCGAACCATGAAAACCTACGAACAGATCAACAAACGCATCGAGTCAGGCAAGGCCGTTGTCCTCACCGCCGACGAGATCATGGATTATGTCGATAA
>JAFGTU010000170.1 GCA_016933985.1 Sedimentisphaerales bacterium
AAGTTCGGCTCATGCCAGTTGCACGTCGAATTCAGAACGCCGACGCCCGCCAAGGGTTCGAGCCAGGGCCGGGGCAACAGCGGAGTCTTCCTCCAGGGCGAATACGAGGTGCAGGTCCTCGATTCCTTCGAGAATCTCACCTATCCCGACGGCCAGTGCGGCGCCCTCTACGGCCGGGCCGTCCCGCTGGTTAATGCTTGCTTAAGACCGGGCGAATGGCAGTCCTACGATATCATCTACCATCGACCGATCTTCAAAGACGGCAAGGTAGTCAGAAAGGCGAGGTTCACGGTCCTGCAAAACGGCATTCTCATCCAGGACAACGTCGAGTTGCAAGGCGGCACCCAATGGCGAGGCCCCCACAAAATCTCCGATTACGACACCAGCCAGCCCGACAAAGGCCCAATCATGCTCCAGGACCACGGCAATCCCGTGCGATTTAGAAACGTCTGGATAAGAGAGCTAAAAGACTAACCATAACCAAGCCCAAAAACCGTCATTTCGAGCACCTCACCGGATGCTCACGATACGCGCAAAAGAGAAGCGTTCTCAAGAGTAGTCATTGCGAGGAGCGCAGCGATGCGGCAATTTCATCGCCTCAGAATAGAGGTACGAAACAACCCACCATCTCGGTCCTTACGGACAGCATCACAAGGGCAGCAATGCTTTCCTATCCGCGACTCTGCTCGGGGAATGCGGAATCCAGGAGCCTCCGACCAGAGCAAATCTCCCGCCACTCGACCCTTGCCTACCCCTTAAATAAGCCGAAAAATTACTTTACAAAGCCCCCCAAGATATGCTAAGATATGTCCCAGCAGACTTTGTGAAAGCACCTTTGATTCTGGTCGTTGAATGAGCAGATTATTCTATTGGGCTTAGGAGTTGAGAAATTGACCCTGGGGGCTTAGGAGGTTAGAAGGATGGCTGGAATGAGAAGTTCAAACCTGTGGGGCCGAATTGTTGTTTTCTTAGTTATCTGTTCTTACACCTTAGCTTGGGCTGATGTCAAATACGGAGGAGGCACGGGAGAACCTAATGATCCATACCAAATCTGGGACGCTAATCATATGCAGGACATAGGGGCTGATCCTTGTGATTGGGACAAGCATTTTGTATTGATGGCTAATATAGATTTGGGAAAGTTTGATGGTAGGGATGGGAGGGAGAAGTTTAACATTATTGGGATATATGTAGATTACAGCGACCCGAATACCAAGCCCTTTACAGGTGTGTTTGACGGAAATAACCATACGATTTCGAATTTAACCCGAGACTCAAATGATGCACCCTTCTACGTTGGACTTTTCGGGTATATCAATGACTCTAATGCCAAGATCAAGAATCTCGGATTGGTCGATCCCAACGTCGATGGGGAGGGAAGCACCCTTGTTGGGTCGTTGGTTGGCGGAGTTCCCAATGGTACTATCACCAACTGCTACGCCGAAGGGGGCAGCGTCAGGGGACTCAGGGCGGTTGGGGGGCTGGTGGGGGCAAATGGTGGCTTAATCACTGATTGCTATGCAACGTGCAACGTTTCCGCCGACGAGTTTGTGGGTGGGCTGTTAGGAAGCAATGTTGACACAATTGTCAATTGTTATGCAACAGGTACTGTTTCTGGAGGTGATTCTGTCGGCGGGCTGGTTGGCCATTCGTCGTATTATACCACGATCTCAACCTGCTATGCAACCGGCAGCGTTCTGGGAGATTACTCGGTCGGCGGACTCGTGGGATGGATCAGTGACGGTTATATCGTCAACTGCTATTCAACCGGCAACGTTGTAGGAAATGATAATGTCGGCGGATTGGTAGGAAGGGAGTACTGCAATGTTGAATGTGAGGCAATCACCGCCTCCTACTGGGACATAGAAACGAGTGGTGAACCCAATATGTGCGGCTCCCAGGAAGGTGGAGCCGGCGGCTGTGATCCCAACTGCGGCAAAACCACTGCCCAAATGCACCAGCAGGCAACTTTCGAGGGCTGGGACTTCATCAACGTATGGAATATAGGCCAGAACCAGACCTATCCCTACCTGAGAACCGTCCCTGCCGGGGATATCAACAAGGATGAAACAGTCAATTTCCTCGATCTTTGCATAATAGCCCAGCAATGGTGTAACGAACAATAGCTCCGATACCAGACACTCTCAAGCCAGGGGTAAACAAGCCCCGGCCGGCCCACTGAAAAAACGCCGCCCTCCGCCTTCTGTCCTCTGTTTTCTGCCCCCCCCCTTCTTCGCGCCTTTGCGCCTTGGCGGGAAATATTTACTTGACACAAAACTCGTAATATGATATAATACGCATCAAACTGAATAAACGGTTAGTAGTAAGGAGGGTTGAACCATGCCCAAAAGCATCGAGAATCAAGCATCGAGCATCAACCATTCCAATTCTTCCATCCCACCCATCTTACCGTCTCTGCCTATCTTAGTGTCTTGGTGCCTTCGTGGCTACGAACCAATCGTGCAACGACCGAAGGGAGTTCTGAGCGAAGTCGTGCAAAACAAACCCAATTTCAAAATAGATAAAATAACCTTAACCCCTTATCCTAAAATGAATTATACAGATATTTTCCCCCTCCACCCCAGAAAAAACAAACCCAATCAAACCCAATTCGCCCCCCGCGATACGCCGCCAAGGCCCCGCCGCAAGCCCCACGGGCCGCTTGCGTGGCCGTCCCTGGTGGGACTTGCGGGGCAATACACAATAGGCGATATGAATCCCAGATCCAATCCCAAGGCAATACGCAAGATCCTGTACGCTCAACGCTTTACGCTGTTATTTCCAGGCCCTTGTCCGTTCCGACCGACGCTGGAAGCTGGCCGACATTGCCCGGCCCCTCGCTTTCAGGAGGATTCTTCGGCCTTTGACGCTTCTTGTATAGACCAGCTCGGTGGGGCCGACGTATTTGGCCCACATCTTTGCGAAGTATTCTGCGGATTCCTTGTTACGGCCGAGGGACTGGGGTACTACGTGGTAGTCCTTTCGCACCCAGCGCAGCAGCGGCGTCTTGCGAACCATGAGATACCGCGGATTGCTGATGGGGCCGAGGATTTCCTGCATCGAATCGAGAAAGAGGCATCTTTCATAAGTTTCCGCCCCTTCGAGCGAGCAGCTAACCAGCCCGGCCGGGTGCGAGGTCGTGATTACTTTAAGCTTTCTAACATTGGTCTTGATAAGCTCGGTGCCGGCAAGAGCGCGAACCAAAGCCCTGCCGATCTGCTTCATGCTCCAGGCTATCGGGGCGTGTTTCAAAAACAGCCAGAGCGCCTTGAGGCACTTAGGCAAGGCGACAATGGCGGCAAGGCCGAAGGCAATACCGAGCAGCAGCAAAAAGCCCCGAATGCCCATCCTGCCGGCGTTGCGCTCTGCGGTCCGCATCAATTGAGAGAAGATGAACAGCCCCCAGAACAGCCCCTGCCACAGGACGGCCAATATCGTATTGGTGAAAACGAAGCTTCGCGGCAGATTGAAGAAGGGGCTGGTGACCTCCTCGGCCATCCGCCCTCCGAGGCCCGAGGCCAGGGCCTGCTCCCATTCGGCCATCAGTCTGGCGCGGTCCGTCGCCATCCGGCTCATTCTAGCATTTATCTGCTCGATTTTTTCGGCGGCAAACGGGGGCCTGCCGAGCCCGAGCCTCTCAATGCCATTTTCAATGACAGGCTGCTGCAGGGATACGCCCTCGAACGCCTTGAAGCGTCGCGTGAGCATCTCCATATCTTCGCTGGGCTGGTCTCTGCCGTGCTCAACACAAACCAGGTGCCAGATATTGGCGCTCTTTTCGGGATTGCTAGGCTGGGTGCGAATGGCCCGGCCCCGCATCTGGTTGGAGAGCATGTACGAGCCGACGAAGCTGGCCAGGATCAGGCAGTTGATCGACGGAGCATCCCAGCCTTCGCCAAGCAGGGACTTCGTCCCGACAAGGACCGTCACGCCTCCCCGACTGAACAGCCGGGTTATAAGTGTCACGATTTTCTGCCTTTCCGAGCCGCTTATAGTCACCGTGCAGAAACTGCTGTCATGACCCAATTCGGAGTACCTGATATCATTAAGGTCAATCGCCATCGAGCCGGCTATCTCCTCCAACAGGGCCTTCGCCTCCCAGGGTATAACGACCAGGCTGCCGCTGAGAATCCCGAGCTTAACATCGCCGGGCGTATCTCTGCGAATCACCTCAAATATGGGAACGACGCCGAGGCGTTTCAGAGGCTGTACATCATTTGCGTTCTTGGGGAAGTCTTCTCGACGAATGAAGTCGGTCAGAATAACCATACGCAGGTCCGGGCCCAGCGTTTCGCTCTCAATCCTGACTATATTCTTGATGCTCTCGAGCTTGGAAGCGCTTGCGACGAGCAGCCTTGCGATTCGGCCGGTGCTTCTAAGGCCGAGCTGCCTTCGCTCGATGGCGCCTATGCGTTTGAGGTCGCGCGAGATTCGCTCGAAGACTTCCTCGCAGCCGGTAAATGTCCCGCTATGCGAATAAAGGCATCCGGCCAGGAGTGTCTCGGCCCATTCGAGGTTGAGCCCGGGGCACTTGCCCGCAGGAAAGCCGATGATGTGCAGCAGCTTCTTCGGCGGCCGTCCCTTGACGTGGTTCAGGAAAAATGCCATGCTCGAATAGAAAGCGGGGTCGGAGAGGATTTCTTCGACGTATTCGCTTGCCCGATTCATGCACCGGTGGTTTTCCAGGGCCGAAATAAACTGCTCATCGACGCAGAGCCTCCTAAGGAATTCGTCAACCTGACGACGAAACTCTTTGATCCGGGCCCGCTCGCTTTGCAGGGGCTCGGATATATAAACATAGTCTTGGTGCGGACACAGATTTCTCTCGAGCACCAGTTCGGGGACGCATATCTCGGAATCAACCGGCCCGCAGAGCTCGATGTATCGCTCCCACTCGAACGGCGAGACATCGAAGGGAGGCGTCGCCGTCAATGCTACTATGGTCGGATTACCCAACTGCTCCTTGATGTCAATCAGGCACTTCCACCACTCGTTTCTCAGGTGATGGGCTTCGTCGAGGATAAGCGTTTCGATTCCTATTCGGCGCAATTTACTGATAAGGTCGCGGCGCCCTTTAAGTCCTCGGCGAGAGATGCCGGGATCTTCGCCGTCCGGCCGGCGACCTTCCTCATCATCCTGGTCTTCCTCTTCAGGCACGCCGGTATAGGCGCTGTGCAGGCCCTGGTAAGTGGATACGGTGAAGAAGCCGGGCCGCTTGATATTCTTCGAGACCCAATCGAGCGTTCCCGATCCGGCCTCAGTGAACAGCCCCACCAGACGCTCGACCCACTGGTCCCGAATCGCCAGAGTCGGCGAGAAAATCAGCGTCGGCCTGTCCAGTCTCCTCGCAACTTCCAGGCCCAACACCGTCTTGCCCGAACCGGGCGCGGCGATTATATGCAGGCGATTGTCGTCCAGATGGTCGGCCAGCTCACAGAGAACTCGGGCCTGATACGTTCGCCACGTCTTGTTGAACTTGATCTCTACAGGCCAAGAATCCATCTTAACGCAATCATAGAGCAGAATCGCCCCTGCGTAAAGAATAGACTGCGCCTCAACTATTGACCAGAACGCAATTCCTTGGGGTCGGCTCAAAAACTCTCAACAACTACCTTGTCGAAATAGCTTCCGGGGTTGCCCCAAGTATATAATCCAAGCTGCCAGAGGCTGCATCTGTAACGGAGAATATCGGTGTCCCGTCATTCGAGACTATTAGCAACGCGACTTGAGCCTCAATGCGAAGTTGATACGTCCGCCCGATAATGTAAAGGACACAGTCCTCGGCCAGCAGACTAAAAACCCCACCTTCCTTCTTGACCAGCGAAAGAGACCCATAGAATACACATTTTCATCGAAAATGGAGAAGAGTCCTCTCTCTACAGTCGATAATGCCCACAAGCTCATGAGTAGCATATCGCACCGTATTCTGCGCTTGGAATACATGGACGCAAGCGAAGGGGAGGGCCGAGAATGTCGGGGCATTACAAAGGGTGTTAGTATGAGGATCAACAATATTCATTTTGAGGATCGGGACGACGTTCGGACAGTATCAGGTACCGTAATATGGGAGGATTCTGACCGCCCTTCCCAAGACGTGTATTTCGGCGTGCCCCAGGAGTTTCAAGAATACCTGATTGGCAGTGCGCACCCCTTCATTTTGGGAAGTATCGTTCCAGCCGCTCGTTCGGGAGAACGCAGGATTGCCATAGATGGAGCCATTTGCCCGCACTTGACCGAAGGGCTTATGACTGCCGTGGCTCAATTTCGCCAGTGGTATGGCCAAGAGTTCCAAATGCCACATATAGAGGCAGTGGGGTCTCCAATTCCCGTTCTTGCGGATAGCGGTCGCAGCGCGGCTTCCTTTCTCTCGGGCGGCATAGATTCTTTGGCTCTCCTGCGGTCCAATCGGCTCGAGTATCCGCCGACTCACACGGGATTCATCAAACATTGCGTTACAGTCTATGGGTTCGATATGGGCGGAAAGGAGGGCCATAGTGAAGCGCTTGCCCGAATGCTTGATTCTCTGGGCAGAGTGACCGGAGAGGTGAATGCTCAACTGATGCCAGTGTACACAAATGTAAAAAGTCTTAACGATGGCCTTGAGTTCTGGATATACCAGTTCCATGGGGCAGCTCTTGCCGCCGTAGCGCACTCGCTTGCCCCAATAATTAGGTCGATCTCCATCGCGGCTACATACGACTTGAAAAATCTGAAACCATGGGGTTCACATCCACTTATAGATCCAAATTACAGCAGTTCAGATTTGACTGTTCAACATGTAGGCATCCGACTCTCTAGATTAGCCAAAACACGACTTGTTGCCGACTGGGAGACTGGCCTTCAAAATATACGAGTCTGCACACAAATAAACAGCGTCTTGAAGGCTTCTTCGAATGCCCTAAACTGCGGAAAGTGCGAAAAATGTATCCGTACTATGACAGCATTGGTTGCGCTTGGAAAGCTCGGAGCGTGCCGCGTTTTTCCTGTCAATGATGTATCCAAAGAGCTGCTGAAAAGTGTTGTTATAGAAAGCGATTATCAGCAAGCATGTTACGAGGAGCTAATTGAGCCGTTAGCGCTGAAAGGCCGAGATGACTTAGTACACGCTATTAAGAAGCTGATCCTCACATATCGAATGAAACGAAGTCTGAAGAGGCTCGATCAGAGACTGTCCGGGGGCAAGTTGTTGGCTTTGAAAAAGACAGGTTTCAAAAGACCCGATGGCTTGCGCCCTTCCAGACGGCGGGGTTCCGGCGACCGACGCCTTACGGAGCGGCATAACTAGCATAGATCGAATATATGTACGGACCCATGGAACTGCTCCCGAACGTCGCTGGCATTCCGTTGGTCCAGGTCTGTCTGGAATCCGCG
>JAFGTU010000171.1 GCA_016933985.1 Sedimentisphaerales bacterium
CCGCACAGGAACAGGCCGTCGGAGGCGAAATCGACCGGGCGCAGCTTCATGTGCGCCTCAAGGAAGAAACCCTGGAGATTAACGGGGACTTTGAAGACCATCCCGACCGCTTCATTGTCCGGCGCAGGCGCCATCGCCACGCTCAACGCAAGGACATCAGGATTGAAGCTCAGCTCGAGAGTGGAGTTCAGGTCGCGCACGCGGACTTCGAGCCTTTCTGCGCCGTCTTGAGAGACCACGGGCTTGCCGTCTAGGTCGTACCTGAAGAAGAGCACGCCGAGCTCGCGGGCCTGGTTGTAGTATTGTTCCTTGAATCCGTAGGTGCGGACGTCCCTGCAGAGTATCGCAACGTTGGCCTTGGGATTGGCGCGTTTTATGGCGACAGCGTTCTTGATCGCTTCTGTGCAGCATACCCTGCTGCACATCATATTATCCGGCTCTCTGGAGCCGACGCACTGAATCATAACAACTTCGTTCAAGGTCTCGGCGAATTTCGGATCGGCGTTCAGCAGCTCTTCCAGCTCCAATTGCGTGCGGACGTTATCGTTTTGGCCGTAGAGGTATTCATCCTGTTTCGATTCGGCGGCTCCGACGGCAATTATACCTGCCCCGTGCTCTATTTCTATATCGTTTCCGTTGTTGTCAATAACGCTCTTGAAATTACCGATAAAGCCCTTGCATTCCTTAACGGTGGAGTTCGTATAGACGGTTATCTTGTCGCTGCCGGCGATCTGGGCTTCGAGGTCCTTGAGCAATTCAGAGGGGCTGAATCCCTCGACGGTGCTTTTGATCCTCGGCAGATTTCCGCCGAGCTTGTCGGATTTCTCAATGAGATGTACGCCGAATCCCTGATTGGCTATTGAAAGGGCGGCGGTCATCCCTGCGACCCCGCCGCCGACTACGAGCGCGCTTCGCTTGGGAACGTAGCTGGTAGTCTCAAGCGGTTCTATCAGTCGCGCGCGTCCGACGGCCATTCTAACGAGGTCGATGGCCTTATCCTCGGTGGCGTCGCCTAAGCGGGCGTGCACCCAGGTGCACTGGTCGCGGATGTTGGCCATCTCGAAGAGGTAAGGATTCAAGCCTCGCTCTCGAATGGCGTTGCGGAAGAGCGGCTCGTGCGTGCGAGGGGTGCACGAAGCCACCACGACCCTATTTATATCGTGCTCTTCAATGCTCTGTTTTATCGTGAGCAGCCCGTCGGGCGAGCAGGTGTACATCAGGTCCGTTGCGAAGACAACGTTCTTGAGGTTCTCGGCGTATTTGGCGACCCTCTCGCAGTCGATATAGCCTCCGATATTCGAGCCGCAGTGACACACAAAGACGCCTACTCGCGTCTCGGCCTTAGAGATGTCTTTCTCCGGCGGGAAGGTCTCAGGCTCGATCTCCGTGCCTCTCACATCCGCCAATAGCTCCATCGCCAGCGCAGCGGCGCCGCTGGCCTGCGTGACGCTCTCAGGGATGTCCTTCGGGCTCTCGAAGGCGCCTGCCAGGTAGATTCCGGGTCGGGAGGAGGCGGTCGGCATGAATCTGGCGGACTCTGCGAATTTGTATTGGTTGAGGTCTATCCGGCAGACCTCAGCGAGCTTTGCGTTCTTCTCTCCGGCGCAGAGGCCGCTTGAGAGCACGACCATATCGAATTCTTCCTCGATCCAGTCTCGGCCGTTCTCGGTGAATTCGAGCGAGAGGTTGCCTGTCTTGAAGTCCTGTCTGACGGCTGAGGGTCTGGTGTAGATATACTGAACGCCGTATTTTTGTTTGGCTCTTTCGTAGTATTCGTCGAACCCTTTGCCGAACGCCCTGACGTCCATTACGAAGACCTTGCACTCGACATCGTCTATGTGCTCGGCGGTTATGATCGCCTGCTTGGTGGCGTACATACAGCAAACGGTCGAGCAATAAGGATTATCCTGGTCCCGTGAGCCGACGCATTGTATGAAGGCGATTCTCTTTGGCTTGGCCCCATCGGACGGCCTCTGTATGTGGCCGCCAAACGGCCCCGATGCGCACATAATCCTCTCATAATCCATCGCGCTGACGACATTGGGGAATCTTCGGTATCCGTATTCGGCCTTCTTCTCGGCGTCATACAGGTCGAAGCCGGGCGCCAGAATTAGCGCCCCGACATCCAGCGACCTTTCCTTGGGCACATCGTTATAGAGTATCGCGTCGGCCTCGCAGACCTTTGCGCACAAGCCGCACCATGAGCAGACCGCGCAGAACAGGCACCTCTCGGCCTCTGCCTTGGCCATTTCCTCGGTGAATCCGAGATCGACCTCCTCGAAGGTTCGCCGCCTGTCGAGGCCGATTGTGGGCATCTCATGGCGTGCGAGCACTTTTTCCTTTCTTTCCTTTAGCTCTTTGGCCGAAATCTCGACGACGGGCTGATCGTAATGGTCCGGCTCGAATTTCTCGCCTTTGATGTAGGCATCAATCGCCTTTGCGGCAAGCTGTCCGTCGGCGGTGGCCTGGACGACGCTTGCTGCGCCGCGAATCACGTCTCCGCCGACGAAGACTCCGTCCCACGAGGTCATGCCGGTCTTTTCATCGACCTCGACGGTTCCGCGTCTGGTGAGCTTTATTTTTCCACACTCGCCCAAGAGTCCGAGGTCGGGCTTTTGGCCTATGGCCACTATCAACTCATCGGCAGGGAGGATTTTTTCGGTGCCGGGGACCGTCTCAAGCTCCAGTCTTCCTTCGACAAAGGCCATCTTCTTTACGTCCCGCAGCTCCAGGCCGACGAATCTTCCGTCTTCCACCAGAATCCTCTTGGTGGCCTTGGCGGCCCTGATATCCACTCCTTCTTCTTCGGCCCAAGCCACCTCCCATGTGTAGGCGGGCATTTTGTCCCGTGCTTCGAGGCATACGATAGAGACGTTTTTCGCGCCTAATCGAAGGGCCGAGCGGGCGCAGTCCATAGCGACGTTTCCGCCGCCTATTACTATTACGTTTTCTTTGACGGCTGTCCTCTTACCCAAGCGAACGTTTCGCAGAAAACCAATGCCGCTTGAAACATTCTCGGCATCTTCGCCCTCGATACCCATTCTCATGCTCTTGTGCGAGCCGACCGAGAGGAATACCGCCTCGAAACCGTCGTCGAACATTGCATCGATATCGCCTTGGCCCTGAATATGACTGTGGAGCTTGACGTCGATGCCGTAATCGAGGATGTTCTGAATATCCCTCTCGATGACGTCGGTGGGCAGCCTGTATTCGGGGATGCCGATCCTCATCATCCCGCCCAATACGCCGTGCTTCTCGAAAATGGTGATCGAATAGCCCATCCTCCTCAGTTCGAGGGCCGCGGCCAGTCCCGCAGGGCCTGATCCAATCACGGCTACCTTCTTACCGTTCTCTTCAATCGAGGCCTGTTTCTCCTGGGGCGTAGGCTCAGTGCCCTGGTCGTGGTGGCGGTCCGCGAGGAACCTCTTTATGTATGCAATCGAGACCGGCTCATCGAGATTTCCGCGGTTGCAGACCTGCTCGCAGGGATGCTCGCAGATCCTGCCGCATATCGAGGGGAACGGATTATTTTCGGTGGCGGAGGCGTAGGCCTCTTCGTATTTGCCCGCGGCCGTCAGGGCGATATATCCGCAGGGGTTGCCGTGGATGGGGCAGCTATCGTGGCAGGGAGGCACGCCTTGCCTTGTCATGGCGAATTTGTTGGGCACGGCCTGCGGGTATTGCTTGAAGATTGCCTTTCTATCGTTGAGACGCTGATTGTATTCATCCGGCACTGCGACGGGGCAGTTCTCGGCGCAGAGGCCACAGCCTGTGCACTTTTCGAGATCGACGTAATGCGGCCTGATGGCGAGCTTGGCGGTGAAATTTCCGGCCTGGCCGGCCAATTCGGCGATTTCGGCGTTGGTTATTATCTCGATGTTCCTGTGCGTCCCGGCGGCCACTAAGCGGGGCGATATCGTGCACATCGAGCAGTCGTTGGTTGGGAAGGTCTTGTCGAGCTGAGCCATGTGGCCGCCGATAGCGGTCCCGGACTCGACGAGATAGACCTTGTACCCGGCGTCGGCGAGGTCGAGCGAAGCCTGAATCCCGGCTATGCCGCCTCCGACAACCATTACCGAACCGATTTTTTGCCCTTTCTTCGTCATTTAGTGCTCACCGGCAATGTCCTTACCTATGAGTGCGAGATTTTAGGTCCTCACGGCCACTATTGCAACCAAATAAGGCTTGTCACCCGGAGAACGCCCCGAAAGTGGCTACCTTGCCGTCTTTAGCTACGGCTGGGCGGGGCGAAAAGTGCGAAATCCCGCCGGAAGACCGGCATTTGCTCAGACTCGTGGTGTTGGCATTATCGTGCCGCCGGCGACGATTGCCTCCTGTTCGTCGTAAAGCACGATTCTCTGTCCGGGGCAGGGGGCGAATTGGGGCTCGTCGAATTCGACGGTCATTGCGGCTTCGCTTGCGCAGGCAATCCGGCAGGGCCGGGGGTCGCCGTAGGAGCGGATCTTGCCGAACAGGCGGCGGCCGGGCTTCAGCTCGGCGGGAATCAGGACGTTGATATTGTCTGCGTCGATTGTAGCGCAGCTTACTTCTTCGCGGGTGCCAAGCGCTATCGTATTTGTCTCGGCGTCGATCCTGCCGACGTAGAGCGGCTTTCCGCCGGCGAAGCCTATGCCGCGGCGCTGGCCCAGCGTGTAATTCGAGATCCCCTTGTGCTCTGCAATCTTGTTGCCCTGCATATAGGTTATGTCGCCTATCCTTTCGGCCTGCTCGCCGGATAAGACAAGACGATAATCGCC
>JAFGTU010000172.1 GCA_016933985.1 Sedimentisphaerales bacterium
AAAACGAACCCAATTCCCAAAACCCAGAAACCGCCGCAACCAACTGCGCCAAAAAGACTTACAACAAGATCCCGCTCCACCCACCGCAGGAAAACGAACCCAATCGAACCCAAACTCGACCCCCGCACAACCCTGAGCAAAACCAGTCCCGAGCATCGTCGAGGGATCGAAGGGCCAACCCATCCCGGCCAAGCACCCGGCCATCCCAATTGCCGAGGGCCCCACTGGGCCGCTCGCACGCCGACCGGCGCAAGAACCCGGCCCCGGCAACCCCTGAACTGCAACTTGCCCCGCAAGCCATCCTGACAGCGATCCCGACTGTCTTCTCGGACGGAACCACGTTCGCCGGAGAAATGTCTAACGGCGGTGACCGAATTGGACGAAAATAGATGGACTGTAGGAAATCCTGATGGAATATGAGTTTTCGTTGTTGATAAACCTGACGGAATAGGCGAGAATGCCTGAAAAGCGGGAAAAACCCGCTCGGAATGGTCTGGCTCGCGAGAAGCCGTTCAATAGGCTGGTTTGGCAGGAGCGATAGGGGGCATGGGAAATATAGTTGACGTGGAAATCAGCAGGCAGGGCCGGGTCGCTGTGGCGACCTTTAAATCGGGCTGCATCAGCGATGTGGAAGGTATAGCCGCCGCGGCCACGCGCATCAAAAAGTTCATCGAGGAGGGTATGCCAAAAAGGCTGGTCTTCGATTTTGCCGAGGTGAGATTCTTCTCCTCGCAGGTGCTTGGCCTTCTCCTGGATATTAGAGCCAGCCTTGCAAAGAGCGAGAGCGAAGTCGTAATCAGCGGCATAAATCCCCAGTTGCACAGGGTTTTCAAGATTACCAACCTCGACAAGATCTTCCGATTCTTCGAGGATAAGGAAAGTGCGTCAAAAAATGAGTAAGGGTCGCATTCTGATTGGAGAAACCGAATAATGGATATCGCAAAGCAGTTTTCAATTTTTATGGTTAACAAGCCGGGAGTTCTGGCTCATGCGCTCAGTGAATTTGCGGCGGCCAAGATCAACATAATCGCGATGACAGTGGTTGATTCGGCCGAGCACGGGGCGATGAGGGTCGTCTTTGGCTCCGAGAAGAAGGCCGAGGAATTACTCAAGAAGCTCAATATGCAGTACAGCGAGACAGACGTGCTCCGCGTCAATTTGGCGAATAAGTCCGGCGCCTTGGCAGCCGTGGCCGAAAAGCTGGCTAAGAGCCACATCAATATTTCTTATGCATACTGCACCGCAGGAGCGCAGGGCGGACGGACCACAGGAATCTTGAAAGTCGCCGATGTCAAGAAGGCAATGAGGGTTCTTGAGCCGAATCCCAGGAAGGAGAACAAATCCCAGTTGATGGTAAGGCATTCGCGGGGCTCCAGGAAATAATTGTTTCAGAGAGCCTGTTTTCAAGATGCCGGCCTCGCCGGGAATCTCAAAGTTTTGTGCAAAAAGAGTTGACATACTTGCCCGCTCGCAGATATATTACCGCTTTCGGTTGTAGCAACGGGGCCGTAGCTCAATTGGCTAGAGCATCGGACTGTCGATCCGAAGGTTGAGGGTTCGAGCCCCTTCGGCCTCGTTACATAAAGCTCTGTAGGTCAATGACTTACGGAGCTTTTTTATTTCCCAATTTTGCCCAAAAATAGGCTGTGATCTGAAATGATCTGTTATAACAGATCACCAACCCGTAACTGGAAGGGAATTAGAATCGGATCGCATGAGCTTAACCCGCCAACTACCTTGCCTACAGGGCCTTTTCCGGAGGTGTGCCTTCAAGGATATCGATCATGGGCCGGCTCTCCGGTCGCCATCCGGGCTCCCTCCGAGACGATAGCGTCAATCATGGTGACGAATCCACCTAAGAATTCCCTGATTTTAATATAGACTATGGGGAGGGGTACACTGTCCCGAAATCGCCAGACCTTTGCCTTTCAACTCGCCATTGCTTTGCTTGATTGAGAGCAGTGCCATGATGCACAGTATTATGCTTGCGATGCAGAACAGTGGGACAGCGTAAATTATTAGACCGGATAGAAACTCACCAACATTTCGACTAGACACCCCTAATAGCTCTGCCAAGAACTTCACGATGTAGAATGATAATGAGCTAACCAAACCGCAAATCAACGAACCGACAGCAAGCTCGGAGTTCTTTGGCTCATGGTCTTCTGCATTTGTTTGTGTTTGTTCTTGAATCATTCACCCTCCCTTATATCGGCGGGTTCTGTTGAATCCAATCACAGCTCCAACCGAAGAGCCAACCGGAGCCAAGAAGAGTCCTAAGCCCGGGGACTGAGATAAGACAACAATGACTATTGCAAGAATCCCTCCAAAAAAGCTCAGACCCACAGTAGCCGCAAAAGAACCTGTTTGATCACCGACCTTCCCTGTGAGATAGACGGCAGTTGCCGCAGATATATGCTGATTACATTGAGATCTGGTATGCCCAGAAAAAGATCGATGTACTGCCGAGATTGAGAGTGGAAAAAGGCCACCATATCACCTATTGTGAGAACAGAAGAAAGGGGCCGGCGATTGTGTTCCTCTCCGCGCTGGTCATTGAAATCTCCAAGCGTGTGTGTCACGACATCGGGCATTGAATCCTCTATTAAGCCAAGCCGGCCAAGTGTAAAATTTGATTTGATTGGTTCAATCCTCTATCCGGGTTTCCACAGCAGCTCTTGTTTTACGTATCTGTGAGAATTCATTGCCTTTCTTGTGTCAATCCTTTCGAATATCGTAGGCAAGAAGCTGGTCTGAATGGCGCACGTACAGTCGCCCGCCACAGATAACCGGATGAGCCCAATAGAGCCCCTCACCACCGCGCGGCAGACGAAATGAACCTGCCTCTTTCCACTTATCGTCAGTTGCTTCCACAAGGGTCATTGTGCCTCTTTCATCGAGGCAATAGAGCCGGCTGTCGGCATAAGTCAGGCACCCTTTACCGGGGGACTCCCACTGTTTACGTCCGGTACTGAAGTCCAGACAGAACCAGCCGCGTGACTCATGGCCGGCCCCGTACAAGCGGTCATTGAGCAGTAGAACGCCGCCGTGGTGATTATCCAGGAGTTCACTCTTCCACACCATCGTGACTGAGAAATCGCCGTTGGCTTGTCGCTTTGGCTGCAGCAGAACACTGCCGCCGCCATAGCCGGTCGAGGCGTAAATCCGGCCGTCACTTACAATCACATCGGTGGCGCTATTGCCTCGCTCGTTGCCAAATGGGTAATCCCAAAGAATCCGCCCGTCTTTAGGGTCAAAGCTGAACACGCGTTCCGCACTCATTGAAATTACCTGTTCGACATCGTCGATGCGTGCAATTATCGGCGAACAATACCCGACCGGATCCTTGATTTTCGTGTTGGCCCACAAGAGGCGTCCTGTTTTCTTCTCCAGCGCTACAACATACCCGCCAGCACCACCGGGGCAGCAGAAGAGTGCATCCCCATGAATCAGTACGGATTCACTCAATCCATACTTCGGTCGCTCTGCGTCGAAGGTCTTTAACATGTCCACGTGCCACCGTTCCTGACCTGTTAGAGCGTCGAATGCGGTCAGCCTTCCCATTTCAGACAGATGGTACACAGTCTCGCCGTCCACCGTTGGTGTCCCCCGAGAGCCCGAATACGGCACTGCCCAGGGTTGCTGCTCAGAGGCTTGCCAGGACTGTCCATTGAGACTCTGCCACAGTTCTTTGCCCGTCATGTCCAAGGCCGTTACGTATGTCTGCCGGTCGATCATGCCGGCTGTGAATATGCGGCCTCCGGAGATTGATATGGAACTGTAGCCATGTCCGATGCCGGAGGCTTTCCACAATAACTCAGGCCCGGCTTCCGGCCAGGTTTGAAGGAGCCCTGTCTCGATGGCCATATTGTCACGTCGTGGCCCGTGAAAAGACGGCCAAGCCGCCTCATTGTCGGCCAACGCCGCAGT
The DNA here is from genome assembly GCA_016933985.1 of Sedimentisphaerales bacterium. GTDB lineage: Bacteria > Planctomycetota > Phycisphaerae > Sedimentisphaerales > Anaerobacaceae > JAFGCD01. The sequence goes on from JAFGTU010000172.1 coordinate 3,931, forward strand.
AGGCACGCTGAGGATTAACAAAAGCAGAATTCTCGGATGGGACATGAACACTCCTTTGTGAAACTTGCAGGCCGACCTGGCCCTTGATGAAAACGCGGCTTCCTGCCTTAAGCCGGATAACCCACCGTCTGGGCGAAAAGGACGCTCTGTTCGGGCCGCAGCTTCAATTCCTTGGCGGTGTTTTGCCTGTCGCAATTATGAAACCAGGCAGCGAGGCCTTGCGAGGCGGCAAACAAGAAGACGTTCGCAGCAATAAGACCTGTGGCAACATAGTAGTACGATTTCTGGACTTCGGGATCGCCGATGTTACGGTCCGGCTGCCCCGGGCCCTGATCGTATCTGGTCCGATCAACTATATAAAAAATATTCACCGGGGCCGTAGCCGCGGCCCGCCTGCCGGACCTGGCCCGAAAATCCCCGGCGACAACCGGCTTCAGGCGGTGAGGAATTGCCTCATAGAGATAGACTCCTTCGGGCAGTGCAACGTAAAGATCGATTTCCTGCGAGTTACTCGCCGATGCCGCTGTTCTTCCCGGCTTCCCAAATGATGCATTCTCCCGGTTGACCCCAAACGCCGCCCAGAGAAGATTGGAAAGCACCTGTGGGGGAATTTGCTGAGAACTGATGTTGCGGTTGGTTCTTCTATCCCACAGGGCCGCCAGCACGCTCTTGCCGCCTTCAGTCTGTGCTTTCGGAAGGGCGATCGGTTGCAGGTCGTTGGCGAAGCTGGATGCTGTGCCGGCCAGAACGGTGAATGCCGGCATAGTCTTTAAGAATGTTCTGCGGTCCACTTCATTCTCCAATCAAGTTTGACTATTAACTTTCATGATTCACTTGCGATATGATACCACAAGTTTGCAGAAATGTCCAAAGCAGACAGTATAAGTTTGGTGCAGCGAGCTCCCGCATTGTTGCGAAAACCGTTTCGAGTTCAAGTGTACCCACTTGCATCCCTCAACGGCTTCTGCTAATCTTGAAACATGCAGTCCAATCCGATCACAGACAATGTTACATTCGCATAAGGAGCGACCCATGGATACCCACGGTAATACCTCTTCAAGACGCGATTTCCTCAAGCACTCCGCCCTGTCAACGGCTGCCTTGTCCCTGTCGGCCTGGTCTGTCGGACAATCGGCCGCATCGCCCGGCGAAACAGTCCGCCTGGGCCTCATCGGATGCGGCGGGCAGGGTCGCGGCGACGCCAAGAACGCCTCGCGCTACGGCAAAATCGTCGCGGTCTGCGACGTCGACGCCGGCCACCTCGCAACCGCCCAAAGGGACTTCCCCGGCGTCGAAGGCTACTCCGACTTCCGTAAGCTCCTCGAACGCGACGACATAGACGCCGTCATCTGCGGAACCGTTGACCACTGGCACACCCTCATCGCCATGGCCGCCATGAAAGCCGGCAAAGACATCTACTGCGAAAAACCGCTGACCCTTACCATCGACGAAGGAAGGCGTCTGGTCGAAGTCCAGCGTCAAACCAACCGCATCCTCCAGACGGGGACCCAGCAGCGCAGCGATGCCCACTTCCGTCTGGCCTGCGACCTCGTCCGCAACGGTCGCATCGGCAAGATCAGCAAAGTCGAAGTCTGGCTCCCCGCCGGCCTGCGACAAGGCCCCTTCCAGATATCCAAAGTCCCCGAAAGTTTCGACTACAACTTTTGGATGGGCCAGACCCCCGAGACCCCATACGTCAAGGAACGCACCCACTTCAGCTTCCGCTACCGGTGGGACTACTCCGGCGGAACGATGACCGACTGGGGCGCCCACCACAACGACATCGTTCTTTGGGCCCTCGAAAAAGACCGCTCCGGCCCCGTCTCCGTCGAAGGCAAACAACTCGTCGATATGATCCCCGGAGGCTTCACCGCCGCCAGCGAATACGCCGTCACCTATACCTACGATAACGGCATCGTCCACACCTGCAACAGCACCACTGCCAG
>JAFGTU010000173.1 GCA_016933985.1 Sedimentisphaerales bacterium
ATTGGGTTTGTTTTGCATAATTGACTTGTAGCCACGGAGACAGAAAGACACAAAAGAACTGCCACAGAGGTCACCGAGGGCACAGAGAAACGAAGGATGGGTGAGATGTACGGAAGAAAGGCGATCCACTTCCGGCAAGATGGGCGGAGTGGGAACGTAAAAGTCAAAGTGCAAAATGCAGAATTGCGGAATCCCGACGTTGTCGCGATGGGAGGTTTGATTGTTCTTGTACCGTTTCATTGTAACCGCTGTTTGGACAATGGTTTATGCTGGTTTCAGTCAGTAGTTGATTCGGTTATGTAAAGATAGGCTATTAGTTTGATGCGTATTATATCATATCCGGAGTTTTGTGTCAAGTGAATTTTAACCACAGATTTCACAGATGCACGCAGATTCACACAGATTTTAAGGATTGATTCGGCCGCGAAGGTGGTGAGAGATTAAAAAGAAGGCCACAGAGCTGCCTTATAGGCAGGGAGTAGCGCGGAGGACCCGGAGAAGAACGGGTTATCGTCAAATCAGCCGATCTGGGAGTGGACATCAAGGGTATCAGGTTATCAGTGAGCGATGAGGCCGGATACGACGGAAAGGGGAAAGGTGAAAAATGCACCGCGTACCTTTAATTTTCCCCGCCGATATCGAGGCTGGCCCAGCCGTCCGGCAAGGCCGCTGAGGCTATGCCAACCAAAGTAAAGACTAAAACGCCGCAAACGGAGATTCGCAATCTATCGCATCCAGACACGTCCATCTTCGCAACTCGGCATTTCTTAGATGGGCGGTTAGAAGTGATGATTATCACCATACGAGCGTTATAGCCTGCTACTCTCCGGGGGCTGTTATCTCTATTGATACCGACACAGGAACTCTGCCGCTGAGGCTGGAAAGTTCCAATTCTGCGGTAATGCTGTATATCCCCGGACCTACGGGAAAGTCATCGTCCGGCGAGAGTGTCCCATTATCGTTCACCATACTCCAGGTCCGACGGCATTCTTCGGATTCATGCGGTTCTAAATGCAACATCCTGTAGCCACAAGGCGGTATGACGCGCCAAAACTCCCAGACGTCAAAAGAACCATTGTCTCTGACAACAAAATGACTCCAAGCCTCCTCGCAATTCAAGACCATTCCTACGTTTGCGGCGGCTTCTCGAAGATTGGTCACCCGATAGAACATCTCGACATTCTCATCCGGAGTATAAACAGGTTTGTCGGTCTCTGTTTCATATCTTATCCCATCTACGATTACGAGATTCATATTTCCATAGGGCAAAAGCCAGTTCCACGCCAGTATTTTCAGATCATTGTAGTTGACCTTATTATTTCCGTTGATGTCTCCGGGAAGGTTCGGCTCCGATCTGGACCAGTCATTTGCAAATACTGCATAATCATTGAAGTCGGTAATACCGTCACCATTTAGGTCGGTTATGTGGGAGCCGCTCGGCTCTGCGACAGTAAAGCTCCAGACGTCGCCTTTGGTATATTTGGTGGAGGGCGGCATAGCGTACCGCGTCAGTTTCGTATCGACGCGCCAGAAAAGCTGGCCGAACGGGAAGATATTATACTCATAGCTTTCCGTGGAGACATTGGCCATGTATTCCGGCGAGGCGGTCGTGGCATTGGCTACGGCGTTCTGATCTTCGCCGATGTAAATGTCGTAACTCAGTTTATAGCCTGTCGTATCCAGACCGCCGCGGTTCCATGTCATAGTGCCCATATACCAGACCCATTCTTCGCCGTTTGCCGGGTTCGGACGCCATGCATAGTCAGGTATAGGCGTGAAACTCCACGTCGGTCCCGGACAGTATTCGTATACTTCCCAGGAATCGATGCACCAGTAATATGTTTTCTCAAAAACAAGAGGAGCCCTTGCATATTCAGGTATGGCAGGATCGTCATAGCCGACGACAAAGGCGTTTTCATCAACGTGAGGCCAGGGCGGGACAGTGCCAAGAGAATGGGCTTCGTCTCGATTATCGACATCGGCTTTTTCATCGCTGAAGTAGGCTTTGCTCCATTCCGCATTTGGACCCGGTCTGAAATCCAGAACCATATAAACATTGTCCCCCGAATACTCGGCGCCGACAAAGCTGTCTCTGGGCGGATTTGGCAGATAGGCTGCCGTGCAGTATGGCCCCGGAATGGGGATCTCGACACTATCGAATGTCCCGGTCATGAGCTGGGCGTTGTCGTGGGAAGTCACGGTCAGGCCGAAATAGACGTCTTCGGCCATTACATTGGTGTGCGAACCCACCTGGGTCCAGGTTTCGCCGTCCATGGAGGCATAGCCGGTCATGGCATCGCCTGTTCGCTCGATCTTGACCCAGACTGGATCTCCCAAGTCATAACCTTCGGGGACATAATCAATCTTGTTGTTGTCGCCATCGTCAGCGCTGCGCCATTGAAAAGATGTCGCGTGGTCGGTTGACGTGTTATTTGTCATTGCCATAAACGCATGATTGGAATCTGGGGCAAGGCCCTCGCGTATCATTACACCGGCTTTGGCCCACTCGTGGGTTCCACCAGTTATGCTTATAACGCGGGCGCTAATCATCCAGTCGCCACTGATCTGGGAATAGCAATAATGGAAGCCATCAGCCTCACCCCAGATGCCATCACCGGAACCATTAACCGTCCATGTTGCAACGACGAGGTTAGCACTACCGGCCTGCCCCACGTCGCCGATATCCATGCTGGCCCAGCCGTCGGGCAAAGCCGCTAAGGTGGGGCCTGCGGGGAGCAGGATGAGGCCAAGAAGAAAGAGATAGAGCGAGCTTCTGTACAAGACCCTCAACGACAGAAGCATCTTTGCGGCGATTCGGCACCTGCGCTTCATAGTAATACTCCCGTTTGTACAAGGATTATAATACCAGAAAGCCACTACCGGTTTCAATAAGAATTTCAGTTTTTTTTGTACTCTATTATAGGGGGATGACAAGGGGGTCGGGCCAGAAGGGCCGCCGGGGAGAAATGTTTTCTGGCAGGTTGTAATGGTTTGGCTATTTGGTAGAATTGCGGGGTGTTGGCGGCGAAGAAGCAGCCGTCATTGAAAAACAGCATATTCCGAAAACAGCGTTTTCAAGGCAAAAACGACGTTCCGGGATTGGATTAAAGCAGGTTTTAGATTGAAGGAGACAGTATCATGCAGACAGGCAGAGAATTCACCCGCCGGCGATTCATCAAGGGTTCGCTTGGTGCAGCGGCGGCTTTTACGATTGTTCCGAGGCACGTACTGGGCGGCGCGGGCAATACGCCGCCGAGCGAGAAATTCGGGGCGGCACTGATTGGGTGTGGAGGCAGGGGCAACGGGACTTTCGGCGGGCTGGGGCCTGACGTCGAGAAACTGGCTATCTGCGACGTGAAGTTCCTCACCAAGGCCGACAACAAGACGATTTACTCCGACTTTCGCCGCGTCCTCGAGCGCAAGGATATCGACATGGTGGCGATTGCGACCCCGCCTCACTGGCATGCGCTTATCTCAATTGCGGCAATGGAGGCCGGCAAGGACGTGCTCTGCGAGAAGCCGATGACGCGCTTCATCGCCGAGGGCCGAGCCGTCGTCAACGCCGAAAAACGGTATAATCGAATCTTCCAGGTGGGGACTTTCGGTAGATTCGACGCGAGCAAGGACGCCAACCGCATCCTGACCCATAAGATTATGGCGAGCGATCTGCTGAAGGACTGCAAGGCGGTACACCGGGCGCGAGGCGGGCTGAAGGTGAAGGAATGGAGCGGGATAGTGAACGCGCAGCCGCAGCCGATACCGGAGAGCCTCGACTGGGACATGTACTGCGGCCCGTCGCC
>JAFGTU010000174.1 GCA_016933985.1 Sedimentisphaerales bacterium
CGTTGCCTTCCAAAAATCCTCACTAATAGAATTATACACAACTTATCACCTTATACGCTGGTCTCAAATCCGGGGAGTATCATATACAAAGGGAGGCTCAAATCATCACCCTGAACCGCCCAAAATCCCGCAATTGCCTGATTCCCCACTCTCCTGATCCCAGCAGTCGGAGATCCGCCAAGGTTGGAATACTCCGATCCCATCTTCTGCCCCGCCCGCCTATCCAGCCCAGCTTGCCACCTGTGTTTTTGTCTCTTATCCCTTTTACCTTTCCACTCTTCGTGCCTTTGTGGCTTCGTGGCTACAAGTCAATTATGCAAAACAAACCCAATTTCAAAATAGGTAAATTGGCGTTAACTCCTTGCTACGAAAAGCATTATGTAGATATTTCCCCCCTCAGTCATCGAAAAAACAAACCCAATCAAACCCAATCCCGGCGAGCCGGCACGAAATACGACATCCCACACCCGACATACGAACAGGAAGGTCATTCCCGTGACAGACTTCAACAGAACCCCCTACCGTTTTCCGTCGGCGAGCTTTTTTCTGAAGGCCTCGGACTCCCAATTGTTTATGAATTCTTCCTGGCGTTTGTTGAGGGTGAGGATGCCGCCCATTCGAGCTGCGTTTGTCCTGATGAAGATCGAATAGAGTACGATATCGCGGATTGTAGGGGCCATTTTCTCGGTGCCGGCGGCCACCAGGCCGACACCCTTGACGAGGAATGCTGCGGAATGCTTCTTGCCCGCGGCGATCTGCTTTTTGAGGCGTTTGGCGATACTCCGGGCATCGCATTTTTCGACCCACATTGCAGGGCCGCTGGAATAGACCAGCTCATCCGGGGTGAGGCAGCCGACGAGCATCTTCCCGGCGTCTTTGAGGAGCATGAACTCTTCGATGGCGCCGTTGTAGTAATACCAGATATCTGTCTTTTCTCCGGTTCCCAGCGTATAAGCCTGGTCGATGCAAGCCATAGCGGCGTCAATCTTTTCGGGACTGACGGGTTTGGGCTTGGCCTTTTTGGGCTGCTTGAGCTTGCTGTTGCACAGCCTTATCACTCTGCGGACAAGTCGCAGGGCCGTGCCGGCGGCGGGCGCGGTTACAAAGAGGCCGTGCTTTTCCAGAAACAGGATTGCGGGCCTGCTGCCGTGCTCTTTTTGATAACGTTCGACCAGTCCTGCAATTCTCTTGGCGAGCATATAGCCGGGGTCCGTATAAGGGACCCAGAGCGGCGGGAGCTTCTCGGCTTTGAAGAGCTTTTCGAGCTTCGCCCTGCCATTCCTGGCATTTGCGAAGGCGCCGGCGGAGCTGGGGTGCAGATGGATCACGCACTTATCGAGCCACGCGTGCAGATGGGCCTCGACGGACGGGCGGGCCTCGACCTTGACGTTGTCGTCGCAGGCCTCGAGCAGCCTATCGACAACCTTCAGCTCACGTTTTTGCGGCGGCATCTGCGCAATTTCTTTGTCCTTTACCACCGAGAGGGCCGTTTCGAGGCGCAGCCTTCGCCAGCCGACCTTCTCACTCATATCTTTCAAGGCCGTGCCGCTGGCCTTGATATACATATACTTGCCGTCTGCGGTTTTCACCGATGTATTTCCACCTCCGCCCTGGACGAGGGTCGGGTCGGCGCCGGTTTCTCTGGATATCTTAATCAAATCTGCAAGGGCTTGATTCATCAAAGCTGGTCCTTTCGTACTTCTACCTGGTATCAAGACTGGGCAACCCGGGCATCGTCCGCTGATGCCCGCTTTCGCAGAAGGCTATCTCGGCGTTGCGTCGGGCAGCCCTCCGTCCACGGGCAGGGTTATCCCCGTTGTCGGCGCCTGGCGTGTTGCGAAGAACAGCACCGCGTTGGCCACGTGCCTGCCGGTAATCTGGATTTTCAGCAGATTTCTGTTTCGATAATACTCAGCCAGGCCCTTTTCGTCAAGCCCTCTTGCCTTCATTCTGTCGGGCCCGACCTCGGCCCACAGGCCGGATTTGTACTTGCCTTCGGAGAATACGCCGTCCGGAGCGACCATATTCACTCGCACTCCGAATTCAGCCAATTCGAGGCTGGCGATTCGGCCCAACTGATGACATGCGGCCTTGGTTGCGCTGTAGGCCCCGAACCCGGCGCCGGGGGAGGGAACATTCTTGGTCGAGACGATGACAATATCGCCTCCGGTAGCCTGCAGGATGAAGTGCCCGGCGATTTCGCGGAGCGTCAAGAGCGTTCCTTCGATATTCACCTTCTCCAATTTGCGAAAAGCTTCGAGGTCCATCTCTTTCAATCGGCAGACCATTGCAATACCGGCGTTGACGACGACGATATCGATTCCACCCCAGGTTTGGATGATCCGTTCGAGTCCGGCCACGACCAATTCGGCATTTGTAACGTCAATCGCCACGCCAATTACCAGATCGGGCCAGGTTTGGCGCAAATCAGCGGTGAAATTATCGAGTCTTTCGCCGGGAAGGTCGCTTGCGGCGACTCGGCAGCCGTTTTCCAGGAGGCCCCGGCAGATTCCGTAGCCGATGGCCCCGGCGGCACCGGTGACGAGGGCGACCTTGTCGGCGAGCGGCAAGCCCGCCTTATCTTTCTGCTCTACGTACAGAACGCCAAGACCGCGCAGGCAGATTATCGTCGGCTTGGCGCCAAACTGCGCCGCATAATTGGAAACAGCCGTCTCCAACTGCTTGCGGATCTGCTGCGTATCATCGGCGTTAATGTTATTGATAAACAACGCAGGACTGTCGCCTCTTGTCAGAGGCGCGGGATATTCGGCGCTATCGGCGTTCTCGGCAGAGGCGGCGAAGGCGATGGCTTCTTTACTTGTCAAAGATTTGAGAATAACCGGGGCGTAGGGTGTATCGGGATTGCCGGTCCTCTCCGCCAGAAGGCCCCGGACAATGGGTGTGAGCCGGGCCAATTTTGTCTGCGATGTCTCTATCTCCTTATCAGCCATTAGCGACGATACTACTCCTTCTGCTCGTTTTAGAGGGTTTCGTACAGGTCGATTGCATACATAACGGTTCGGCCGGAGTTGGGATTGATTATCTTCGCCAGGAGATTCTTCATCCCCCAATCGAGCGAGCTTGCCCCTTTGAGGAAGAAGCCAAGAGTCTCGGCGGGGACATCTTCGTAGAATTGTCTGGCTTCTTCTGCTGCATCCGTATCAAGCATCTTTTCTCCTATGGTTTATTCTGCTTTATCTCTCTTCACCGCCCAGATAGTCCCCGTGACGAAGTAGATAAGAGTCGGGACGATGAGTATCCGCTTGAACCATGCGAAGTTCCGCTGGTAATCCTCTCCGCCGGTCCCGTAAACCCATAAGGGCAATATCAGGCAAACGGCGAGCGAGGCCATCGCGGCAATCGCGCAAATCCAGAGGACGGGATCGGCCTTTCTATGCTCCTGAGCCCATTTGGGCAGCTCAACGGGAGGCTCTTGCGGCTCAACAACGGTCTCCGGGAGGGATGATTCCTCGAGGTCGTCAGGGAACTTCTCTCGCGCGCCGGCCATTGAGGCGAAGATAATGTACAGAACGGCCGTTAGCACCCAGACGGGAATGAACAGGAAAAACAGGTGCAGGAATCCTGCCTTGGCCACAAGATCGGCAACGGCCTGGAGCCGCACCAACTCCAACAAACTGACCAGAGGGCTATCCTTCTGAATAATCACGGCTACGAGCATGGCAATTGCCCAGCTTGCCAGTGCGGGCCAGCTTACCGCCAGTTTCTTCTTCGATACCCAAAACTGAGTAAATCCAAGCTTTGGAAATATCCAGTGCTCGACGAATACAATCGCTCCGACCGGCATGAGCAGCAGGCCGTACAGGCCGACAAAATCGAGTAGCCTGGTGAATACAAAGGGCGAGCAGGCAATTGCAGTTGTAACTGCTCCGGCGACTAATGTTACGAGCCACCTTGGCCAGCCCGGCGTGACGGCCTGAAATGCCAGGCCGGCTCGATAAAGAGTCGGATTCGACGTTGTCCAGCCGGCTATTACGACGGCGATGATGCCGGTAACTCCGAGGGCCTGATATGCGACGCCGCCGGCATCGAGCTGGCTCATTGTCTTGCCCACGATAATTGCCGTTGTTGCCCCCATAATGCCGGCACAAATCCATGCAAGATAATGTCCTAAGAACATGCCGAAGGCGGAGTATAGGCCGTAGGAGGCCCTCTTTGCGTATCGCAGCAGCGCCATATCCGAGAGTCCGCCGTGCATAGCGAGATTACATATCCAGGCAAAGGCGGC
>JAFGTU010000175.1 GCA_016933985.1 Sedimentisphaerales bacterium
ACAAAACCAGTTCACCCTAATTAGGGACTCATAAAGCCAGTGTACAAAAGCACTTAGAAAGCGCCAGAAAAAAATTCCACACCCGGGCCCGACCGACAGGATTGTCGCTGCTCTCGCATATTTGAGGCTGGCAGCCTCAAGCCCGAAGGCCTTGGGGATGGCCCGGACCGGACTCAACTTTCACCTCGCCCGGACTTGCCCGATGAATCGATCATCGACCCGCCTATTTTCTCAAGAAATGTGCCGTACGTTTGGTCGGTAATCTTCAGCTTCCCCTCGTCAAGCCCAAGCCGAACGATGATCATATTCCATTCCGGAATGATAAACATGTCGTTGTTATTGTACCCGCTGGCCGCATACGTCCCGACCGGAGACCCTGGCCATTTCCGCTTGCCGTCGGCCTTGGTCCCGTTCACCCACCAGTTGAATCCATAGACGCCGCGCCCGTCGGCGCCGCTGAACTCATGAAGCGGCATCTTCGCGGAAACGTGCGCCTTAGTCGCCTCCTCGATCCAGCCGGCGCTTATAAGCTGCTTGCCGTTCCACTTGCCACGATTGAGAAACAAATGACCGAACCGGGCCAATTCGCGCGCACAAACAAATACGTGCTTGTTGTTATTGCCCGAGCCGCCGTTGACGACAATCCCATCGACTTTTCCAAAGTCCCCCCAATCCCACTTCCCCCGATTCATCCTGATAGGCTCGGCGATTCTACGCTTGAAGAGCTCCTCAATAGGCTCGCCGGCAATCTGGGTAAGCACATTGCCGAACTGATTCATCGCCGAGTCCCAATAGGCATAAGTCGAGCCGGGCGCAAAGAGCGGCTTCGGCGAAGGCTTGAAAGGCGTCACGCTCGGCCCATGCTTATATCCGCCAAGAGGCTCGTCGCCCAAAGCATAATACCCGCTCGTCATAGTGGTAAAATGCCGAAGAGTCACGCCCGGATACGTCTTCCGCATCGCAGGCACGAACTCGCACGCCCGCGTTTCTAATGTCGTCTTGCCGTCATCGACCAAAAGCCCCAAAACCGTGCTCGTAAACGACTTTGTAAGCGACCACACCCCGTGCACCTTGTCGATGTCGCTGCCTTTGTGAATCATATACCCGTTGCGAATAATCACCAGCTCCTTAACGCCGTCCGGCCCCGAATTCTCCGCCAAGTAGCGAACAGCCGCTGCAAGCCTCTTGGAATCAATCCCCTGCGATTCCGGAGCGGCCTCCGCCCAATCCTTACCCGGAAACGCCATCTTCGCGTCCGCCGGCCCACATACAAACAACGCCGACGCAACCACAAACAAACAAAATGTCAAACGTCCGACCATTCTTTTGTCCTTCCATAACCGCTGGGTGGCAGCCTTCCCTAAGGGAGGGATGGCCCTTAAAACGTAATGTCTCTTCACTCCCGCACGATGTACAGCACCGCATCACCCTCGAACGGCGCCTCAATCTCCCGCCGACCCTCTTCAACATCCGTCGTTCCGCTTGAAGCCACCTCGCCGTCATCCGGATTCAGCCACTCATATTTGTACTTGCCTGCTTTCAGCTCAACCGTAATAGAGGCCCCATCCGCCGCGGGATTATAGACAAGATACTCTTTGCCCGGATTAGCTAAGCAGAAGTTCGTCGAGGCAAGGCCGGGCAGCGGCAGCATATCGGCCAGATTCATCTTTCGGGTGTATCGAAGGGTATATCCCATACTCCTGCGAATCGGCTCCCACCGCGCATCCAGCTTGCTGCCGAGCACCTCACCGTCGTAAGGGTCCATGAAAATCGGATTGTACCCCCGCGTAAAGCTCTTCCAAACCCACTCCTGGCTGCCCCCGATACCCCAGAGATGGTCGGTATCGTTGAGCACGACCTTCCGCCCGTCTGAGGCCGGCGGATTGTCCCTATACCCCCCTTCGTTATTCGGAGACACCCAGTCCGCCGGACTATTGAACAAATCCTCGTTCTTCCCGCCGCGATATTGAAACGTCATCCCGACCGGGTGCTGCTGCGCCTTCTTCTTCTCATAGTCCTTGATATAGCGGATTATGTGATACTGCCACTGCGTCGAGGGCGGATGATTCTCGTTCGATATCTCGTACAGCACGTTGTCGAACCCGTTGACGGTATCGATGACCTTGCGGACGTATGCCTCCTGTATCGCCGTGACGGCCTTATTGCCGAGCGTATGAATCTCGACTCCCTTGCCGTCCCCGTTCGTATCACCGTCGATGCCGTTGATATTATTCTTCGGATTAAAAGGATGCCCCTCCCACGCCCCCTTGGCGAACTGCACCCCCCACCCCTCGAACAGCATGACCGAGACATAGATCCCCCGCTCCCGCGCCGCCGCGATCCTCGTTCGCAGCCGCTCGAAGTATTCGGGGTCGTACTTCGTCAAATCGAACTTCGGCTTGCCGTCCAGCGCGTTGCCCGGCCCCGTCCGGGCAAAAGGCTGCGGAGCGCATGTGTGTATCTTGTTCTCGCTGTTGGCCGAGGTGTTCCACGTCGTCAGCTCCCACGTCCACAGCCGAATGAAGTTATGGTTCAGCTTCGCCATCCAATCGACATAGGCAGTGAAATCAAACCGCGCCGCCGACGCATCCTTAGGCCCCATATCGACCAGATTAGGCCACGTATGCGACCCCGTCAAATAAACAACTTCCCCCGTACCACTATTCTGAAAATACCGACGATTCGCAGCATGCACCCTCAAAGGCCCCATCCCCTCGCCCCCCACCGCCACCGCCGAACAAAAAGCTGCAACAACAACCAAATCCACAAACCGAACAAATCTCATAGCACAAACCTCCAACTAAAACCAAAGAAACCAATCCTGACAATCCTCAATATGAAAACTCACAGCCCTCTTTCTAATATGGACTCTTATTGGCCCAGTTCTCAATGTGCAACTCTCCGTCTGTCACCTCCAAGAGCGGTCGCAAAGACCTTCTGTCGTTTGTAACTAAAATAAGATCTTTAGTTAAGGCCTGTGCCACGATCCATAAATCATTTTCCTGGATTCTCAATTGTAGGGACGTGACGGGGTCAATAAGTTGTTCCGGTCTGAGCCCCTTCTTTTTCTTTCCATTTGGCCCATACTTCTCAAACAACTTCGCTCGTATTCTCCCGTATTCCCTGGTGACATGCTTATCGACAATGAACTCTTTGGGGCCGATGTCAGTAATGAACCCCTTGAATGGTCCCTCTAACGAGCGCTCCTTCTCAACCTGAACTCGATATCCATATTCGATCTCCCCCCATGTCACAGAAGAAATCCACACTCTAACGCTGATTCCGCTCTTTTCACACTGTGCCTTCAGTTCATCGATACGTTTCAAGACATGCGCATGCTCTGGTTGTCTGTTTCCGTTGAACCAGTACTCCCAGATATTTGTGTCTATAAGGAAATCACGCATCCTCTCTTTACTCCCCAAAAGCCTCCACTGCTGTTCTCAGTACCCCGTCTATCTCAGATGATCGATGTTTCCTGACCCACTCATCAGCAAATTCGATTGTTGACCTCTGGTACTCCTCCGACAAATACTCATGCAAAGGAACCGCTGATTCAAACCCTTCCGTATAATAACCAGTGAATTCAAAATCAACTCCCTTCCTCTGCACCCCCTGAAACAAATCCAACACCCGCTTCTCCATCTTGGGCGGCAAATCATACAGCCGCATGACCTCTGCATCAATACACAGAAGTAGATGTTTGGCTTCCTCTCGGACATCAATTCCGAATCCAGAGTCTCTCCTCTCCATCAATGTAAGGTAATTGACAACCAACCTCTTAAGACCCTCAAGCGACTTCCTTGAACATACCGGGACAGGTATCTTCCGTGCAATCCCCGTTTCAATGTCTCTGTCAGTAGTATGCGCATATATAAACGCATTCGCTAACGGACTATTCAGAATCGCCCAAAGAGCATAAACTGACCACTCGTCTGACTTCACCCGAAAGGCCAAGAATCGGCTGGTAACTGGGTGACCATCATTGTCAATAAGCGCTTTGATCCTCCACGGCTCTGCACTAATGGGTGCATAATTCATTAGTATCTGTTGTCTGCCCGTCTCTACTCCCCACATGGGCCGTCGAATGACCTCAGGCGACAGATTCATCCAATACTCGTCCGGCAACTCATGCAAGCGGATGTTCCTGCCGAACAAAGCATATCCTTTGACAGATCCTGCGAATCTTGTCTTCTCAAAAGTCTTGGTCCCTTCAGGAAGGTCTCTTCCCTTGTAGACCAATCCCTGTCCACCGTCGGCGACAGCCTTCAATCTGGCCATATTCTGTTCGCAGTAATCCCAAATATCCCCAAGCGCTATTATCTTCAACTCGGCCGCAGGAGTTACAGCAAACCTGGATTGAAGAACGTATTGGTCCATCCCTTTATATGCGTCCTTAAACTCGACAAGACTCTCTTTGGGAACATCTCTCCACAGGACTTTGTGCTGATCTCCCCAAGTTTTCTTGCGCCCTGTTAGAACAACTGATTCATGATTTGCAAACCGAAATACCTTCTTTGGCAAGCAACATATTTGCTGAACTTCAAAATCAGTTAGAATCTCCTTGCGCAGATCAGCCAGTTTTCCCCTATCCCGAAATCCGTACGGAAGCACTACTCCGAATACCGATCCCCCAGGCATATACGGCAGCGTCCGCCAAAGCATTTCAGCAGCCTTGTTGAAGCACTTCAATTCCTGTTCGCCTTCTTTGTATTGTTCCTGCTCATGCGGCTTGAAGTTTTCAAAAGGTGGATTGCATAGCAGAATTGCCGCGGTCTTTGCCTGCTTGCACAACGTGTCACCCGAGTAAATGTCACCGTCCAAAATCTGCCAGCCATTGGGGTTCGGCACGTCTGCCATCGTCAGCGACAGCCTGGCGATCTCTCGGGCAAAAGAGTCCCTCTCTATTCCCATGAGGTTCCCTTGCGCATACTCATGAAACTCCTTCTCCTCGCCCTCAAAAAGTTCCCGCAGCAACCGCATTGCCCCTGTAAGAAACGGCGCGTGGCCGCACGCAGGCTCCAACACAACTCGTTTTTCTGGCGGAATCTTTTCAATCCACGGCCAAAGCTGCCATATTATGTAATCCACTAAATAAGAAGGCGTCGCATGTATTCCCAGCGCGGACCTCAGCTTTTTGTCCACAAGCACATTTTCATACATATAGCCAAAAGCCTCGGTCGTTAAAGTGGCCAAGCTGGCGTGCTTGCTCACCTCCTCGGCTGCTCTTTCAAGCGCTCTTCTCTGCTCTCTTGTTCCTGCGTTTATCGGTTGGGACGCACCATAGTGAGTCCTGACGGCCCCAAGAACAGCATCCAAGTCACCAAGATTCAACCGAATAAACCTTGGAACCTCTTTATCCTTGAGGATCTTTGCACACAGAACCCAGAAAGCTGCTCGAAAGATCCACTGCTGGTTGTTTGGTTGTTCAAGCTGGTCTGCCGTGAATCCTCTGCGAAGAAGACCGATTACTCGCGTCATCAGCCTCCCAAGCTGCTCGCCCATTTCCTCCTCTATGAGCGGCATCAATCCGATATCAACAAAGCTCAACTGTTGCTCAGCATGGATACGCCCAAGATTCTTTGCTCGCCATATTCGCTTCGGTGCTAATTCGTCGCTCTTTCTGCTAAAAAAAACGTTGAGATTCTTTGCTTCAATTGTCTCTATATAATTCGCGCCACTTGCCCCCATCCCCCACCATTGCATTGCTGATCCGCAGTCCACAAAGATTACAGGCGCCCCAAGTCTTCTATAACTGTTTATATACTCCTCCTCCACTTCCTCTGCATCGCCTTGTGCAAGTACGCAGATACAAGACGACCTTGAATCTTGGACCGCGCTTTCAAATCCCACCAAAGGTATTATGCTCAAATCTCCATTTTGAAAGGGATAGTTCGTTTGCAGCATCTCCCCCGTATAGCCGCACCGTTCAAGACCCTTCCTGATTTCGTAAATTATCCCGTTATGCTCGCCCAAAACAGCACCCTATCGGAACAGATTCTTTTTCTGACTATATTATGCCATATCGGCAATGCCAGCTTACAGCGCTTGATGTTTTTTTGCTGCTGTTCGGTTCCAGCCTGCAGTGTTTTCTTCTTTTCTCGGATATATCCCATTTATCTCGTTCAAATACACATCAAAAACGCCCCTTGCCCTCCCCCATCAACTCCAAACGCCGGAATTCAAGCTATTTCACTCATTTTACCCATTCAGCCGTCCCCCACAATCAAAATATTTATCCTGTGAGATGATCTTACCTACCTACAAGGCAACCTCCTTAGCGATCTCCGCGACCCCGGCGGCAAATCTCTCGCCCCCCGCCTCGCCCGCCCTCTCCTCGCTTCCTAAATAAAGCCCGTTCCTGTCATTCGAATTTAGATATTGTCCCGTCAGGGATACCCTCGTGGATTTCGGATTTCGATATTCGGGTTTCGAGTTTATACTAAATCAGTGCCAATCCGCGTCATCCGCGATCATATTCATTTGACATCGAACTCACGATATGATATAATACCCATCAAACTGATAGAATTGAATCGTATTCTTGGAAACGTAGAAGATAGAACATGGCGGATCAGAACAATCAATCGCCCATCCCCGCATTAGCCAGCGTTGCCAAATTCGCATTCTCCCCTTGCCGCCTTTTCCGGCCCCTCGCACTTCGCCCTACACATTCTACCTCCTGTCTCCTGTATTCTGCCTTCTCCCCATACCCCCCATCCAGCCCATCTCCCCACCTCTTTCCTTCCGTCTTCGTGCCTTTGTGCCTTCGTGGCTATGCCCCAATTATGCAAAACAAACCCAATTTCAAAATAGGCAAAATGGCTCTAACTCCTTGCTATGAAAAGCATTATGCAGATATTTCCCCCTGCCGCCCTCAAAAAAACAAACCCAATCAAAGCCAATTCCTCGTGCCTCAGCCCCTGGCCGGAGGAGGTAACTTATCAGATAATCTTAGCCGTGATGAGCAGAGCCAGCCCCACTGCGTAGAATATAAACATAAGCGTAAGGAGCTTATTGGTCTGGGGCGGGGCTGCTTTGAATTCCTTCCAGATGAAGACGCCCCAGAATGCCGCGACCATTGTAGCCCCCTGGCCCAAGCCGTAGGAAATAGCGGGGCCGGCGGTTCCCGCCGCCACGTTGTTCACCGACATCCCCACACCCCAAATCGCCCCTCCGACGATGCCAATGAGGTGGAGGCGGGGATTGCCTTTTTTGAAGTAGTCGCCAAGCGGGACCGGTTCGCCGGTGAAAGGCTTGGCCATAACAATCGTGTTCCAGAGAAAACTTGAGAGAAAGACGCCTATGGAGAAGATAAAGACGGCCGCATAGGGCCCCATCTTCCCGGCTTCGGGAGCGATGAAATCCGTAGCCACGCCGCGCTGCACCAGGTAATAAAAAAGGCCCATCAATACGCCCGCGGCGACTGATATTACAATGCCCTTGCCCGTGGTCTTCTGCTCGCCGCCGGCGAGCTTCTTATATGCGAGGGCGTCGATAATGATGGCTATGGCAATCCCGGCAACGCCGGCAAACAGGAGAAACGGATTTCCCTGCGGCTTGAGGATATAGTTGATAACGACGCCTTCGACGAGCGCGATGCCGATACCGATCGGAAACGCAACCGACATACCGGCGATATCAATAGCCGCCACTAAGAGGATATTGGCCAGGTTGAAAACGATCCCTCCGAGAAACGCAAAGCTCATGGCAGCCCCGGTCGCCTGTTTGAGGTCGGGTATGAAGCTCCTTCCGACCGAGCCGATGCTGCCCATTGTCAGGGCGGCAATCAACGACAGCAAGACTACGCCGATACAGTAGTCCCAATAGAACAGTTGGAATTTCCACTCCTTGCTGGCGAGCTTCTGGGTATTGGCCCAGGAACCCCAGCAGAGCATTGTAAGGACGCACATCATGACGGCCAGAGGATAGGATTGGATGACGACCATTGTGAAATCTCCTTTTTTCAAAAACTCGGATATTGCGCGAAGGCGACGATGTTCAACTGTTCATGAAGTCTTGCACCTCCTGAAGGGTGGGCATCGAGGACTGGGCGCCCATTTTAGTGACGGCCAGGGCGGCTACGTAATTTGCGAACGATGCGGCATCGAGCAGGCCCTTTCCCTGTGCTATGCCGACGGCCAAGCTGCCTGTAAAGGCATCTCCCGCAGCGGTGCTGTCAACGGCCCGGACCTTGTGTGCCGGGACATATACGGCTTGGTCGCCATCGACCAAGAGGAATCCCTTGCTTCCCAGGGTGATAATCGCCGCCTTTACACCGCGTCCGAGGAGATTCATCGAAGCTTCGCGGGCGGATTCTTCATCTGTCACCTCTATGCCGGTAAGAATCTGTGCTTCCGTCTCGTTGGGCGTCAAGACATCGACCAGCTCAAGGAGTTCCTGTGGCAACTCTCTTGCAGGAGCCGGGTCCAGGATAAACGGCACGTTCGAGCGGTTTGCCAATTCTGCGGCGCATTGAATGGTGTCGAGCGGAACCTCCAATTGTGCCACGACGGCGCCTGCGGCTTTGATCTCGACCTCTGCCGCCCTGACATCTTGGGGGGAGAGCTTCAGATTGGCTCCCGGCGCGACGACGATGGAGTTTTCTCCCTTGTCATCGACCATTATCAAGGCTACCCCGGATGGAGCGTCCTTAGTCTGCTGAATATGATCCGTATTGACGCGCTCCTTTTTGAAGTTGCGCAGAGACTGAGCGCCAAAAACGTCGTCTCCCAATTTCGCAACGAAGCAGACGTTGACTCCGAGCTTTGCGGCGGCGACGGCCTGGTTGGCGCCTTTGCCGCCGGGCACCATAATGAAATCTCCCCCGAGAATCGTCTCCCCGGCGGCGGGTATCCTCTGCGACTTTACCACCAGGTCCATATTGCTGCTGCCGACTACGACTATTTTAGGTGCATCGCTGTTCATTTTTTGCTCCTGAATACAGATAGACCGGGGCCCTGCCGGGTGTTCTCAAGACTCTCATTTGACCAATCTTCGAACCAAGAGGTCCTCGAAGGCGTCCAAGTCTTTCCATTCGGTAGCGCAATTTATCAGCTTGCCGGCTTCATCGATCCTGGTGAAGCCGTCGTCGGTGACTTTGATTTTGAGCTTTTCCATTTTGACGAGTTCGGTGGACATGCCGAGATAGATGCCGACCGTATCGAAGAGGACGGAGCTGCTCGAATTGACCTTCTCATTGACCCTCTTTTCGATTTCCTCGGCGCTGAGGTCCTTATTCTCGGCTACTATCGGCTGGGTGTACCAGGCCCGATAGTTTTCGATGAGCGCGCGGGTGAGGGGGCTGTCGTGCTTGAATACTTTTTGATACTTATCGCCTTTGAGAACGATGACGCCGCAGGTATCGAGGGGCGTGATTGTCATATCCCAGGGCGCGGCGAAGACCTTCTGGGCCTCCTTCACGAAGGCTTTGACATTGTATTCGGGGCTGGGCTTGGCACTTCCGCCGTAGCCTTTGTAGATGCTTCCGTGCATCCCGACGAATTCGGCCTTTTGGGCTATCTTCGGCTCCCGCTCGAGAGCTGCGGCGATATTGGGGAGGGGGCCGACGGCTATAATCTTGATGCGGCGGCGCGAACTCATGACGGTATCGATTATCGCCTGAACACCGTCGGTGTGAATCTTGCCGGGGTAGGACGAGAGGTTGTAGTCTTTGGCCCAGGCATCCTGTCTATGTCCGCCCTTATGCTGCTGGACGCCGATGCCGATAGGTATATCCGTTCTGCCGACCGTCTGGAGGAGCTTGGCGATTGTCCTGGCCTTGGATTCGGTGTTGCCGACTTCCGTAGTGATGAGCTTGACGTCGAATTCGGGCGACTGCAGGAGCATTGCCAAGGCCCAGGTATCGTCGATATCGTCGCAGATATCCGTATCGAAGATAACGGCGATTTTTTGGCGGCCGCGCGAAGCTGTGCCCGATGCCGGGCAGACCAGCGGCTCGGCGGCCAGCGTCAAAACCGCCAAGACGCAAACAAAAGTGACCTTTTTCGACAACGAAACTCCCCGTCGCCGCCCCCAGGCTCGATGATTGGCAGGACTCATTTTTCAGCCTCCTTATTTTGAATACCGGTATTTTGAACGCAACGACAGGTATAATTTACCGCCGGGGCCGCCCAATGCAAGCTGATTTTCTTGGCACTTTCCCGGCACTTGCGGCAGGCGCTAATAGATCCGACGATTTCGGCCGATAGAAGATATATGGTTGAAACCTATTGAAACGCCCGGGTCCTTTGCCTAAAATCCGGCGAATTATCACCAAGTGTTTTCGGCTTGAAGGTTTTGGAGATTAGAAATGCACATCATACCCGCAATCGACCTGCGTGACGGGATATGCGTCAGGCTCATTCAGGGCGACTATCATCGGCAGATAGACTACCGCGACAACCCGGTCGAGCAGGCGCGGGAGTTCAGCGAAGCGGGTGCTGAATGGCTGCATATCGTGGATCTGGACGGTGCGAAATTGGGTAAGCCCGTGAATACGGATGCAATCGCCGCGGTGGCGGCGCTGGGGTTGTTCAAGATCGAGGTCGGCGGGGGTCTGCGCGACGAGGAGTCGATAAAGCAGTTGCTCGATATAGGCGTCGAGAGGGCGATAATCGGGACCAAGGCGGTGAGCGATTTCGAGTGGTTTGCAGGGATGGCCGGGAAGTTCAGCGGGAAGATCGCACTCG
>JAFGTU010000176.1 GCA_016933985.1 Sedimentisphaerales bacterium
ACAAAACCAGTTCACCCTAATTAGGGACTCATAAAGCCAGTGTACAAAAGCACTTAGAAAGCGCCAGAAAAAAATTCCACACCCCATTCGAAACTCGATGGATACGACCTGCAAGGTTGACCCCCAGCCTATCGAGCAATATAATTGGCGCGAGCATTGGTGCTGTATGATATTAGCTTGACCGCACCTAATACGATAAACAACGAGAAATGAGCGACGGATTATGTGTTTGGCAGTGCCCGCAAGGATAATTGAACTGGATAAAGACGTTGCGGTGGTTGATGCGATGGGCAACCGCTTCAGGGCCAAGACTACGCTCGTGCCGGAAGCTAAGATAGGCAGTCTGGTCCTCATTCACGCGGGCTTCGCCATATCGCTCGTCGATGAAGAAGAAGCAAGGAAGACTTGGGAGATCATTGAGCAGATCAATGACCTCCGGGATGAATCCAACGATACTTCGCAGTAGAACCAGGCCGATATGCGAGAGAAGATACTCGAAGCACAAAGATTTATGAACGCCGCCTGCAAGAAGCTGGGCCGGCGGATCAACGTTATGGAGGTCTGCGGCACGCATACGGTGGCCATTTTCCGTAGCGGCATAAAATCCGTTTTGCCTGAGAGAGTCAAGCTTCTATCCGGGCCCGGCTGCCCGGTCTGCGTCACCGACCAGGGCTACATCGATGCGGTCCTGCAATTGGCCGACCGCGATGACTGCATGATAGCAACCTACGGCGATATGATTCGCGTCCCCGGCAAGGGCGGCTCACTCGAAACCAGGCAATCGAAAGCCGCAGTTAAAGTGGTCCTCAGCAGTGAGGACGCCCTGCAGTTGGCCAGAGACAACCCGGACAAGAAGATCATTTTTGTGGCCGTAGGTTTTGAAACAACCACGCCGGCGACCGCCGTAGCGGTGAAGGAGGCAGCCGGGCAAGGGATTGATAATTTCTACATTCTCAGCGGCCATAAGCTCGTTGTTCCCGCAATGCGGGCGCTGCTCTCCGCGAAGAACAACAATATCGACGCATTTCTCTGCCCCGGCCACGTTAGCGTGATAACCGGGTATGGCGTATTCCGTGAGATAGTGGAAGACTTCAATCGTCCGTGTGTGGTGGCCGGGTTTGAGGCGGTCCAGATTATTGAAGGCCTTGCCGAGATATGCAGTCAACTGGCCGCCGGCAAGCTGGAACTGAAATCCATGTACCCGGCCGTGGTGACCGAGCAGGGCAACACCGCAGCACAGGAAATCGTCGCCGAGTGCTTCGAGCCTGCGGATGGGTACTGGCGCGGACTCGGAAAAATCGAAAAAAGCACGCTCAGACTAAAAGAGAAATACGGCAAATTCGATGCTCTCAGGCAATTCAGTATCACCGAAACGCCGGTCAAGGAAGCAACAGGCTGTCGGTGCGGCGAAGTCCTGTGCGGCCTGATAGATCCGCCTCAATGCGGACTATTTGCGACGAGCTGCACGCCTGATGACCCGGTAGGTGCCTGCATGGTGAGCACCGAGGGGGCGTGCGCCGCTTGGTTCAAATACGCCCGTAAGGAGAAGCGCGAGCGATGAGCCCCAGGAAGCACGATAGAATCCTGCTCGCACACGGAGGCGGGGGGCGATTAAGCGATGAGCTGATCCGCCATCATATCCTCCCGAAGTTAAAGAACGATGCGCTCGCGGAACTCGCCGATTCGGCCAAGCTTAACCTAAGCTCCAATCAGATATGCCTCACTACGGACAGTTATGTCGTGAAGCCGTTGTTCTTCAACGGCGGAGACATCGGCAAGCTCGCCGTTTGCGGGACCGTGAACGACTTGGCCGTCGCCGGGGCCAGACCCGTCGCCCTGACGTTGTCGCTGATAATTGAAGAAGGACTCGAGTTTGAACTGCTGGAGCGGATTCTGGCCAGTGTCGCCCGGACAGCGAAGGAAAGCAGCGTCGAAATCGTTACCGGCGACACCAAGACGGTCGAAGCCGGGGCCGCGGACAAGATATTTATAAACACGGCGGGAATCGGCGTTAGACTGCCAGGCGTGAACCTGGGCTATAAGAAAATTGTCGCCGGCGACAAAATAATCGTTAGCGGCACATTGGCAGACCACGGGCTGGCCATCATCTCGCAGCGAAAAGGCATTGAATTCGAGTCGCAATTGCAGAGCGACTGTGCGCCTCTGGCAGGGCTAACCTGTGAACTGCTCGAGAAGACAACCGGCATAAAATTCATGCGCGACCCCACACGCGGAGGATTGGCTGCGACACTCAACGAAATCGCACGAGGCGCCGAGCTGAGCATCGAAATCAACGAGACGGAAATACCGGTCAATCCGACCGCTCAAGCGGCGGCGGATATTCTCGGTTTCGACGTTCTGGCAATCGCAAATGAGGGCAAGGTCGTTGTGGTCGCCTCGGCCGAATCAGCGGATGATTGCCTGAACATCTGCAGAAAACATCCGCTGGGAGCACGTGCACGCATAATAGGGCATGTCGTCACGTCGCGCGATGTGCCCACCGTAGAACTAATTACCAGGATCGGCGGAAGAAGGATCGTGCAAATGCCGTATGGGCGAGAGCTGCCGAGGATATGCTGATGCACGAGACGATGGTGGCGGAAAGTCTGGTCGCGGCAATATCAGCCGAAGCCGTAAAACACAATGCAAAGCCGGTTGCCGCCAGGATAAGCTGCGGTGGGCTCTCGGCTGTAAACGACGAAATCCTGTGCTTCGCCTTCGAGGCCATCGCCAGGGATACGCCGTGCGAAGGCATGAAACTTCAAATAGAGCATAAGCCTTTGAGGGCCAAGTGCAGAAACTGTAGCCGGGACTTCGACGTCGATCTGTCGATGCCGAAATGCTCGGAATGTAACAGCGAGAGCTTCAAGTTGCTGGCCGACGCACCGTTGCTATTGGAAGAAATAGAACTTCAGACGGATTGACACTATGAAGAAAGTTGACGTTG
Organism: Sedimentisphaerales bacterium; assembly: GCA_016933985.1. Classification (GTDB taxonomy): domain Bacteria; phylum Planctomycetota; class Phycisphaerae; order Sedimentisphaerales; family Anaerobacaceae; genus JAFGCD01. The sequence continues at coordinate 2,948 of JAFGTU010000176.1, forward strand.
TAAAGAAAATCCTGTACGCGAATGAGAAATACGCATTAGAAAACGTCTTGTTCTTCGCCGAACACAAGAAACTGTGCCTCAATATGATCTCCTCTCCCGGTTCGGGCAAAACCACTATCTTAGCCAGAACCATAAGCGATTTGAAAGAAAGGATAAAGATCGGCGTGATCGAAGGCGATATCCAGACCGATATAGACGCCGAGCGAATCAGCCGGACCAAAGCCCCCGTTGTCCAGATAAACACGGACGGCGCCTGCCACCTCTCGGCCGCTCAGGTAAGCGCCGCGATAAGAGAATTGCCCGTCAAAGAACTGGACCTGGTCGTCATCGAGAATGTCGGCAACTTGGTCTGCCCTTCGGATTTCGATCTCGGCGAAAACGCCAAGATTGTTGTGCTCTCGGTTGCAGAGGGCGACGACAAGCCGATCAAGTACCCCGGCATATTTGCAAAATCCAAGGCCATGCTGATCAACAAGATTGATCTGCTCGAAGGCGGCTTGGTGGATTTCGATATCGAGCGAGCAAAGACCGACGCTCGCAGGCTCAATAAAGACATGGAGATATTCACAGTATCCGCCAAAACCGGCGAAGGTATGAATGATTGGTATGCCTGGCTGACGGAATCCTTCAAGAACGTCTGAACGCTCTCCCCGCCGACCCTATTTCCACTCGGTCACAGTTGGCTCTTCGTGCCATATAAGCCGTGCCGGCGGATGTACTCTGCTACGGCCGGGTGCAGCATATCAGCCACGTCCTGCCCGGCGGCCAGCCTCCTGCGTATTTCCGTGCTGCTGATATCCACCAAAGGCGTCTGGATAACGGTTCGCTGAAGTTTTTCGACCCTGGTTCGCCCCCAGATACGTTCAAACCTGCTGTAATCGGGCGGTTCACACCCGGCCCTGTACATTGTGCACAGATTGCAGGCGTCGATCAGTTCTTCAACGGCGTGCCAATGCTGTAAGTCATCGACGCCGTCTGCGCCGAGAAGCCAATAGAACGCAACATCGCTTGTGTAGTCGTGCTGAAACTTTCTTACCGTCGCAAGCGTGTAGCTCGGCGCCGGCTGGTTCAATTCGAAATCGCTCGCCTCAAAATTCTCGTTTCCCGCAACTGCAAGAGTTATCATCGCAAGGCGATGTTCATCCGCTCCCTTAGGCAGAAAGCCTTTCAGTGGAGAACGCTTGGCCGGAATGAAGATGACTTTTCCCGCGCCGAGCTGCTCGGCCGCGTCCGCAGCAACGACAGTATGGCCGATATGAATCGGATCAAACGTGCCGCCGAACAACGCTATTTTTTGCCTTGCCATAAGAACCTAACAGGAAAATTGTGCGTTTTTGTAAAATTTTTTTCTTAACCCAAATCACCGCATTCAAAGCGGTGATAATAGCCACGAATGCCACGAGCGATTGAATTGTAGTGACATACATGTCGTGCTTGCCTCATGTCACCCCAACTATGAAGCCGACCGAGTGACATCTCCGGAAACGTCCTTTTGAATCCAAAAACAGCGATTAAACGCACAAGCCGGACTATACTGCATTGTGCGGGCACTATGGACACAATGAAGTTTTGTCACTGCATCCGATACTTAACCGACAAGAAAAACAAATCACAGCATACTCTCAAGAAACATAATATACAACGTCAGCGCTTTTGTAAAACAACTGCAGCAGAAAATTTTGTCAAGTATTGCTAAAGCACTTGACGATAAAAATTATGTAAAAAATTATTGGTTTTTTTGTTTGGGTTCTTTGATATAGATTATAAATAACAGTATGTGTTGAGTTGAAGTGTCAACATCAGCAAGAAACATATAATGAGATTTGTTTAGCCAAAAGGAGGTGAAAACCTATGGCGAAAAAGAAAGCAAAGAAGAAAGCCGCAAAGAAAACCGCTAAGAAAAAACCAGCTAAGAAGAAAAAATAGCGTAACAGTCAGTTCGGCCGCATCTGAGAAATTCAGATCGCGGCAGGTTACGCGAGAAACGAAAGGCTTTGTCTCAACGACAAAGCCTTTCGTTTTATTTACCTCTGCGATACGGACGCGGCGATAGCGGCTTGGCCGAGGGATATGCCGCCGTCGTTTGACGGTACGATCCGGTTGAACAATACGTGGAAATCAGCTTTTCTCAGGAGGCTAATCAGGCGGTTTATCAGGTATTGATTGCAAAAGACGCCGCCGCTCAGGGCGACCGTGTTCAGTTTGCAGCTTCCTCTGGCCGCCTTTGTCATATCGAGCAGGCCGGCGGCCAGGCAATTGTGGAATTTGGCCGAGATAACGCCGCTAGCCACGCTATTTTTCACATCGGCGGTCAGTTCTCTTATCATTATGCTCAGATCGAGTCCAAGAGGTCCGTCGGTTTTGCTGATTAGTTCAAAACCGTAGTTATCATCGACGCCGGCTTCAATGACTGCTTCGAGGGCCATCGGCAGTTGTGCATCGAAGTGGTTGTAGCTGCCAAGACCCAGCATCGCGGCGACGGCGTCGAAGACCCGTCCGAGGCTGGATGTTTTGACTGTATTGACGCCTTTTTCAAGCTGCTGCAGTATCGTCCGCAGTTTGGCTTGGTCCGGCTCAATCCGCCCAAGCAGCCATTCGACTCCGTCCGGCTTGAGGTCGTCTCCGTATGCCTTCTTCAATAGCGACAAGACTGGCCTAATAGCCTCCTTGCCTGCCTTATCCGCCCCAGCGAGGTCGTAGCAGGCCAAATGGCCGATCCGCTCGAACCTCTCCAGCGATGCGATCATGCACTCGCAGCCCCAAATTGCCCCATCGGTTCCGTATCCAGTGCCATCGCATACCAGCCCGATAACCGGACCGGGAATTCCGTGCTCGGTCAGAACCGAGGCAATATGGGCCCAGTGGTGTTGGACCTCGATCGTCTCCATACCGCTTAGCGAGAGGGCATACTGAGTGGATAGATACCCGGGGTGAAGGTCGCAGACCGTGATTTTCGGCTCGACCTCGAACAATCCCCGTAGATGCTCGATTGAACTGATATAATGATGATAGACCTCTGCATCTTCCAGATCGCCTATGTGCTCACTGCATATAAGCTGGTTCTGCTTTGCAAAGCAGAACGTGTTTTTCAAGTCCGCACCGGCTGCGAATATGTCGTCTCGGCTGCTATGTGCGTTTATTATCGGAGTTGGCACATATCCTCTTGCGCGTCTTAACAGCACCGGCTGCTGTTTGACGAGATGGATGACGGAATCGTCCACTTGGCGGTAGATCTCTCTATCGTGCATCAGGAAGGCGTCGGCAACACAACCGAGCCTCTCCAAAGCCGCCTCGTTTTTGCATATCAGCGGCTCATCGGAGATATTGCCGCTGGTCATTACCAGCAAACTTATCCCCTGCGCGAACACCAGGTGATGTAGCGGGGCATAGCAAAGCATAAAACCAAGCGTGCTCACACCCTCGGCGACAGCGGGGGCTATCGTGACGTTCTCTCTTCTTGGCAGCAGGACAATCGGGGCCTGAGGGCCTCTAAGGACCCGCTCGGCATCCTTGCTGACGACTGCATACTTCCTTATCGTTTCGATTGAATCGGCCATCATAGCGAAGGGCTTGTGGTCTCGTCTCTTGCGTTGCCGCAGGCGCAGCACGGCCCCGTCGTTGAGGGCATCGACGGCAAGGTGGAATCCGCCGATGCCCTTTATCGCCACGATCTTCCCGCGCAGGAGCAGTCTTCCGGCCTCGGCGATTACTCTATCCGTCCCGGATTCAACAGTTTGGCCCCTGCTGTCGGTCAGCCAAATCTCGGGCCCACAGGCCCCGCAGGCGACGGGCTGAGCGTGGAAACGCCGGTCGGTTACGTCACCGTATTGGTCGGCGCACTTCCGGCACATCTTGAAGGCCGACATAGTCGTATTGGGCCTGTCGTAAGGAATGGTCTTCACTATTGAGTATCGCGGCCCGCAGTTTGTGCAGTTTATGAACGGGTAACCGTACCGAAAGTCTTCTCTGTCGGCCATTTCCGCCAGGCAATGGTCGCAGGCCGCGGCATCGGCGGTTACTTCCGATAAAACCGGTCCTGCACTGTCGCTGGAGAGTATGACAAACTCGGTTTCTCCTTTCACAGCCGGTATTTCGACCGTATCGAATGATTTTATTTCCGCCAGCGGGGGCTTATCAGGGCCGGACTGCAAACGGGCCAGGAATTCCGCCATTTCATCTTCCCGGCCCTGGAGCTCGATTGTAACGCCTTTTGTGTCGTTATAGACCAGGCCCGTCAACCCCAGCGACTGTGCTATCCTGTAAACAGCTGGCCTGAAGCCGACACCCTGCACACGTCCTGTGATAAGCATCTTTTGCCTTTTGGGCGAGGCTGCCAATATAGCTCCTTTCAAAAGCTGGACCCGCCGGAGATCAAATCAGCGGTTGTTTCAACGTATTATAGCCAGGCTGGGCCGCCAGAACAATCGACCAGAGCGCCCTTTCTCGGTCGGTTCTCTTGGCCTTGGTATATACGAAAAAAGTATTTGCAGGAATTCCGAATGTGTGTTATTATAGTGTATTCAAGCTGACCGAAATTTTGCATTTTGATCTCTGATTTACGCATGCTCGGACCGACCGATGGTCGGTTTGAGCG
>JAFGTU010000177.1 GCA_016933985.1 Sedimentisphaerales bacterium
CATCCGCAGGAGGGGCCGTCTCCGAAACGTTCTCCTGCGACGCAATCCTGATCTCCTCACAAACCTTCGCCGCCCGGTCTTTCAATTGAACCAGGTCATTCGGGTCAAGCCCGATCAATGCGTCCGTCGGAAGACCGATGGTGTTCTTGAACGAATCAAGGCTGCTCTTTAGCTGCTCCTGGGCCGATATCCAGCTATTGCGAGCGCTTAACTCCCGCTGGATCGCCTGATCCACCTCAATCTCACGTATCCGACCGGCGTCCGCACGCCTGCGAGACCACCGAGAAGAGGAAACCGCGCTGCGATAATTCTCCTTCGCGTTTGCAACCACGTCCGTCTGACGCAGCACATCGAAATAACCCCTGGCGATGCTGACCGCAAACGTGCGTTTGTACCGCTCGAAATCCCAAAGCTCATAAACCACGTTCCGCTCCGCCTGGGTCAAAGGTTCCGTAACGATGTGCCTGCCTGAACCACGCAACAAGGGCATTGATACTGTCGCGTCCCCGCTTAAACCCAGCGACGACGCCCCGCCCTGCGTCAGCAGGTTCACTATGTTGATCGCCATTGACGTCCCAAGGTCGATTCCGTTCTTCAGGCTTCGGCTCACGCCTACGGTCCCACTGCTATCCAGACTGGTGGCAGAGGTGTTCGTGCTCAGCTCGCTCGTAGCCCCTGCATTGAAGATGTTTCGGAAATTGTTGCGAGTCAAATCGAGCGACAGCGCTGCCCGAAAAACGTCTTCCTTGCGCGATTGGTACTCCGGACTGTTGCGCGCACCAACCTGGAGGGCATCCACTAAAGACAGCTTCAAAGGATGATTAGGCTCAATCTGCATATCGCCGTCCGCAGAGACGACTGCCGGCTCATTAGCCTCTTGCGGCCAATGAGGTATCCGCTGGAGCTTGTCCGTGCCCAGTGAAGCCTCGCTCGAATACACCAACCCCTGCTCTTCCAGCAGCCGACGACGCAGGATGGCGCTTGGCCGCTCGATTGTGAAGGGCTCGGTTCTGCCAAGAGCCTCCTGCTGTTTTTGCTGGATTATCTCGGCGGCAACCTTGTCGGCCTTGGCCTCGTGCCGGGCGGGGCTCTTGCAGGCGCCGACGATGCCAAAAGCAACCGCCGTGCACAGCACCCCATACAGCATCAAAACGGGCCTAAACTCACGAAACATAAGCGATTCTCCGATGGCGCGCCAGGTTTCAAACGTCTTCTTCACCCAAAGGTAAGTGGCATTATACTGCAAAAAGTTACATAACTAAAGGCGAAAACGCCTCCTCAGCGGCCCGCTCAGGCTGCTTCCGGCCACTCAAGACCGGGCAACAACGGGAACTCCCGCCAGAATCGGCATAATGTGCTCGTCCACAGGCAAAGAATTGCACGGACAGGCCATTCTTACGTCCAATCAGACGCTTTTACCCTCAAAATTGTTGCAGGAAAAGCCCCTGGCCTCAAGGAATGACAATTTTGCACTAAATTTCGTTGCAAGACAAGCCCGATAAGTGTAAACTAAAGGGTACTATAGAAGATTGGCGGCGTAGCCAAGAGGACCAAGGCGACGGTTTGCAAAACCGTTATTCGTCGGTTCGAATCCGACCGCCGCCTATAATGTATGTTGTTTCGGGCCGTTTTGCAGTTTTGCCCGCTCTGTGGACAATGGCGATGACAGCCGAATCAGCACCGCTTCACCGCCCCGCCCGGTTGCAGAATGGGCATCCTGAACGTGTCCGCTTGTTCGTGCAGGTAACGTTGCTTTGAATAATTTAAGGAGAATCTTCACACCCTGCAAAAAAAATTCGTCTTGGTTGTTGACATCAGCCAAATAGCGGATATAACTGTGGTATAATAAATATGGCATCTTCTATTTATTTCTTCCTCTGCCCCTGCGCAATGCAGGGGCTTTTTTATTTTCCAACCGTCCGCAATTGGGCGCCTATTGTCTCTGCCAGGGACTCCACGATGGGTCTCTCCAGGGCGTCAACCGCTTCGTGGGTCAGTGTGCCGTCTTCATCCCTGAAACGCAACGAAAGGGTAACACTTTTTTGCCCGGCATCGATGCCTTTGCCCCGATAGATGCCGACGAATTTGACGTCCTCAAGCTCGGGCGAGGCCTTGCCTTTAACTACCCCGATGATCTCGGACCAAAGAGTTTCCTCGCCGACAATAATTGAAAGGTCTCGCTCGATAGCCGGGAATCTCGGTATCGGCCTGACCTTCACCGACCCGGAAGACAGCGACAGAAGCCACTTGAAGCTCAGCTCCCCCGCCGCGGGAGTAAGTCCCTTAAGGTCGAAATTCTCGCTGACCACCTTTGAGACAACGCCCGCAGAGCCGATCCAGTCGCCGCCCACCGTGATCTTCGCCCCGGCTTCGGCCCAGGGCAGCTCTGCCGGGACAAATGTCACCTCAGCATCTCGATGGACGCTCTTGATCAAGCCTTCGATTACGCCGGATAGGTCCCTCAGATCGCTGTCGCAAACCAACGCGAGCTTCGCCTCCTCGTTGGGCAGGCCGTCGTCGCTCTCGCGGGGCAGGAATGTGTCGGCGATCTCGAAGACCCGGCAGGGCCGATTCTTCGCGTTTACGTTCGTCTTGAGAACGCCGAGCAGCGACCCGATAAGGCTCTGTCGAAGCAGGCTCGCACCCTTGCGCGACTCGTCTTTGACGCCCAGATGCTTCTCCAGGCTGCCCTCCGCAAAGACTTCCGCAACCGAATCCTCGACGAACGTCACGTTGATTGTCTCGTAGAACCCGCAGGCATTAAGATATGCGCCGACGCGCTGCGTCATCTTCTGACGCCCATCGACCGGCACGACCTCGATGCGGATCTTGCGCTCGGTGGCCACCTTGCCGTAGCCGTAAACGCGCGCAACCTCCTCAATCAAATCGGCCTCCAGGTAAACGTCGCTTCGCCAGGACGGTGCCAGGCAGACTATCGAATCGCCTTCGAGCCGGGCCACGAAACACAGCGCCGAGAGAATGCGCATTGCCTCGTCCTGCGGGACCTCGATGCCCAGGACCTTCTTCAGCCGCCCAAGGCGGAGCGTCAATTCTTTCCGGGCTGGCTTTTTCGGATACGCATCGACCACCCCTGCCGCTATTTTTCCGCCAGCAACCTGCGTGATCAACTGACAGGTCCTCTTCGAGGCCCAGTCGATCCCTTCGATATCGACGATGCGCTCGAATCGGAACGCAGCCTCCGACAGCAGCGCCAGCCTGCGGGACGTCGTGCGAATACTAACGGGATCGAAATAGGCATCCTCCAGCAGAACGGTCGTCGTGCCCTCGCCGACCTCCGTTTCGAGTCCGCCCATCACCCCAGCGACGGCGACCGGCCCGCGAGGGTCGGTGATAACCAACATATCGGGGCTAAGCTCGCATCGGCTGCCGTCGATGCTGACTATCCGTTCGCCCGGAATTGCCTTTCTGACGATTATTTTCCCCTCCGCAATCTTCGCGTAGTCGAATGCGTGGGGCGGCTGGCCCGTCTCCATCATCGCGTAGTTGGTCGCATCGACAACATTGTTGACGCTCCGCATCCCGACGGCTTCAAGACGCTTGACCATCCAGTCGGGCGAGGGGCCGACCTTCACGCCTTCTATCACTCGGGCCGTGTATCGCCCACAAAGGTCGGGCTCGGCAATCTCGACGCTTGCCAGGTCGCTGACGTTCCTGCCGGACTCGTCAAACGCGACGACGGGAATCTTCAGCCCCTTATCCGTCGCAGCGCCAAGCTCGCGGGCGATGCCGATATGTCCCAGGCAATCACCCCGATTGCTCGTAATCTCGATATCGAGCACCGTATCGCCATCGCTCTTCTCGATGCCTTCGCAGGGAAAGCCAACGTCGCTCAGAATCTCGGCTATCCGCGCCGCCTCGAGGCCCGTCTCAATGTAATCACTCAGCCAATTTAGCGAAATCTTCATAATAAACTCACCGCCAAAAAAGTAAGAAATATGGGCAACACCTTAACGAGCCGGAGGCGTGATGTCAACGATTTTGACGCCGTCTATTGGAATCCCAACCGCCGGCGGGTGTGGCTAATTCTTCCGGCAAAGTATAATGTTCTTACGGCAAAAAAGTGCGTTCTTGGTCATTGCCAGCGCAGCGAAGCAATCTCATTCACTCGAATACCGGAGACTGCCGCATATAAGCCAGGCCTGAGCCGCAGGGCCAACCACGCGGCCAGACGCGCCTGCGGCGGCTACTGCGCTTTTTCCGTGAGCAGATCCACAACATGTTTTATGTCCTCTGCCGGGGAGATCAGGAATACCTCATCGTGCTCGTTGATGATCTGCCTGCCTCGTGGAATGCGGAACTCATCTTTGTCCTGATTAAAGACCGCAACGAAGACACACTGGTCTGGAAACCGGCTATCGCTCGTAATATCGACGATACTCTTGCCCGCAACTCGCGCCCCCTCCGGGACGACCACGACAAAGACATCGGCCTTGCCCCCCCCTATCGCCGTGATCCGACGGACCTTCGGATTCTCAATAAATATCATCATCTGGTTCACCATCAGGTCCGTCACGCGGATAATCCTCGTTGCCCCGGCGAGACGGTAGGGGTTTTGATAGCTGGGATTCCGCATCCGCACGATGATCTGAGGAACATCGAAACTGTGGGCGATAACAGCGCCGGCCAGATTGACAGCATCGCTGTTCGTAGTGGCAACGACGACCTCGGCCTTGTCGATGCCTGCTTCCTTGAGGGCGTCAACGCTTGTCCCGTCCCCGTGAACGGCGATTACCCCCGTCTCGGCGTACAGCGCGTCGCAAATCTCCTTGTCTCTTTCCAGCAGCACAACGTCGTGCTTGTTATCCATCAACAAACGCACCAGCCCCCCGCCCACTAAGCCGCCGCCTATGACTACTACATACATTTTCTGACACCTTTCAACTAATAACTCGCTTGACCCCAGAAGCGGCTCATCGCCATGCCTTTCTCGAAAACAACATCAGCACCGGCAGTATCTCCAGCCTTCCCGCAAGCATACCCACAATATAAGTTACCTTAACGCCTGGATGAATCGCAATCATGTCTTTCACCGATATGTAGCACGGCCCGATATTGCCCAGAGCCGAGAACATCCCCGAAAATGATTCGGCGGTCCCGTGAGATGAAAGCCCCGCCGTTATGCAGCCCCCGACCAGCAACAAAAATATCCAAGCGAAGAACAGCCCGGCCACCCTTTGAATCTCTTGCGCCGGGACAATTTTGCCGTCCACAACCAGATCCACCGAGGTATTGGCCGAAACTCTCGCCTTAAAAAGCTCCCGACCCACAAGACGGTTCAGTATCGCTATCCTCAGCACCTTGAAGCCTCCGCTGGTCGATCCCACGCACCCGCCTATCACCATCATCGCCAGAAAAAGCTGCCTGGCGATCCCGCCGAAAAAATCAGATGCAATGCTTTTTGTAGCGAATCCGGTCCCCGTCAGAATTGAGACTACTTGAAATACGCAGAATCTAAACGTCTCCTCGACTCCAGCGAGGACCGCAAGCAGGCCCTTTCCCTGCCCCTCGGCCCAAAGGCCGCTCCGCAAAATGTGTTCGACGCCAATAACGAGAGTGAAGACGCCAATGAGACGCCACCAGTATCGAACTTCAAGCGTGTCCCAGAGGGCCTTGAAATCTTTGCGGAAAAGCCGATAGTGTACCAGAAAATTCATCCCCCCAAGCAGCATCAGAAGCGTGATGGTGTATTCTATGAGCCTGTAGTTGGGGTGGCCGGCCAGCCCGTAGAATTCGATACTGCTGTCGTGAGGCGAAAACCCCCCGGTCGATAGGGCAGTCAGCGTATGGCAGAGAGAATCAAAGAAAGGCATCTTCTCAATCGTCAGGACGGCGACGCCCAGAACAGTGAAAGCGGCGTATATGAACCAGAGAATGCGAAGCGTACTGAACAGACCGGGGGCCGGGCGCCCTGACGATATCTTATGGCTCTCGGCCCCGTAGATGTGATGAGCGACCGCCCCTCGAAACGTCACAATCAGGAAAAAGGATAGTATCC
>JAFGTU010000024.1 GCA_016933985.1 Sedimentisphaerales bacterium
CGCCCGGAGTTGTCAGAATAAGGCCCAGTGGAAGGCCATGCGGATATGCTTTGACAAACGGCAGGCCGCGGCCCCAGGCCAGGCAGATCGACATAGTGAGGCCGAAATCAATTGGGTGGCGGTGAATGTGCGAAGGGTTGAGCATAAACGAGACATGCGAAGGCTCAAATAGATGCCTCTCCGTTATCTTGATTATCAAGGTCACCAGTCAGGAGTGTCTGTATGCATAGCCAATGGACTGAGGACTTCGCCTTTGAGCAACTTAAGAGGAATGAGCGGACGATTCGTGGGGCCGAGAACTCAAACGAGGCGACCACACGCTTGCGCGCAATTGACACCGTTCTCTTCGACATCTTGGGGTGGGATAAACTCGCAGTTGAGTCTGAGAGATATTGTCGCATAGAGGGCTATGCCGACTACGCTTTTGTCCATGACGGCGACATTTGCCTCGTTCTCGAGGCCAAAAGGTCAGGTGAGACCTTCCTTCTAGCCAAGAGAGTGTATGCGGATAGACCTTTCGGTTTTGGGCTCTTGGCTAAGGAATCTCCTGCTGCTCTCGATGCAATTCAGCAAGCATCCGGATATGCAGCCTCCCTTGGAGCACGCTATGTCGCGATCTCCAATGGACATCAATGGCTACTTGGACTCGCCTTTGTACCTGGTCAACCCATCCAGCAAAGACTCGTGTATGTCTTTGAATCGTATGAAGCAATAACCAATCGTTTCGCCTGGTTCTGGCGATGCTTTAGTCCCCAGGCTATTCAATTGAACATTCCTACGGTTGACTTGGTGGAGGCGAGGAAGACGCCGCCGCCAACGAAACTCTCTGCTCGAATCCCCAACTACCCCGCTCCCGCTGATAGAAATATTATCGTCAATCAACTCTCATATGTTCTTGGCCTCGTTTGGGATGAGATGCTTCTCGATGAGAACGATGAAGGCTTTCTCCGCAACTGCTATGTGCGCCCTCAGGCATCTGAAGATACACTTGCCATCGCAAGGGAACTTCTTGCGCAGCGACTTGACACGGATGAACTCGCTGCCTCCGAAGTGTTGGATGCCAGCAGCGTCTCAGATCTACTCCTTAGCAGCGATCATGAGAAGCCGATTGTCGTCCTCGGTGATATCGGCCACGGCAAGTCGATCTTTCTAAAGTACCTACGTCTTATAAAGGCAAAAGAAGAGCTTAAGCGCTATCTACAAATTGACATCGATTTCCTCGACCGACCCGATAGCAAGTCAGAGGTTAGTGAGTACATATACAGAGAAATCAATCGACAACTTCTCGATAGGTATGATGTCGATATCACCGAGGATGGGCTGGTGCGTGGCTCACTGGACAGCGAACTCCAACGGCTGAAGCGCACTCCCAAGGGCAAACTCCTGGAAACAAATGCAGACGCATATAAGTTCTACGAACTCGAGCAGATCGACAATCTGCAACGTGACCATCACGAGTATCTAACTCGCGTGATCAGGCATCTCAAGCTTGGCCGCGCGTGCTCTCTTGCATTATTTTTGGACAATCTCGATCGCCGTGATGATCCCATACAGGAACAGGCATTCCTTAATGCCTCAGCCATGGCGAGAGACTGGGCTTGTCTGGTCTTCGTGTGTTTGCGTCCTGCGACATTCTATAGATCAAGACGAGAGGGTGTATTGGATTCACTTGCCCCCAAGACAATTAGTGTGTCCTCACCGAAGACATCCATTCTGCTGAAGAAGAGATTTGCATATGCGCGTGCCATATCTGAGGGTCATGTGGAGAGAAAGGACAGCCCACAAAGGGGCGCGCTCGGGCGGCAGGTTACACTTGACTTACCGAGTACCAGTCGGTTCCTACATTCCTGCGAAACATCAGTGAAAAACAAGGAACTTATGTTCCTCTTCGATGCTGTCTCGAATGGAAATGTTCGAGACCTTCTGAGATACACAAAGGAAGTCCTTACGAGTAAGCACCTCAATACGAGGAAAATCATAGAGATTCTTGGCGAATACCAAATTCCTGTGCATGAGGCTCAGCGTGCTCTCCAGTATGGCGACTCGATCCACTATGACCCAGACCGTTCGCCGTTTGTCAACGTTTTTGATATAGAACATGCCGACCCGACAGAGCATTTCACTCGTTTTCTTGTGCTTCAGTATCTGAGTCGCCTGAGCCCGACCTCGCCCACCCGCGGCTTTTGTCTGGTCAATGATGTCGTGCAATACCTATCCCAACTTGGCTACTCAGCCCAGCACGCAACAAACACGTGTCGATTTCTCTATATCAAAAGGTGCTGTCGCGGACCAGTTGCAGATATCGACTGGAAAGATATTCGTCAGATCAGAGCCACAACGTTAGGTCGCTACCATACAAGCCATCTCATCACTACTTTTCAGTATTTCGATGCGGTTGCAATAGACACTCCTATCGTGGAGGACGATGCAAGAAAACTCATCGTGGATGTACAGGGCATAGAACGGCGACTGAACCGTTGCCAGGTTTTTGCTGACTACTTGGATCGCTGTAGCAATGCCCTTCAGGACGCAGAGGCAATTCGTCTCTGGAAGGATTCATATCGCGATGTCGTCAACGATGTCCGCGCGATAAGAAGTAGAGTTGAGTTCAAGAGAAACAGAGGAGAACGAGAGGACGAGTAATTGAGGGGCTGGAGGTGAGAGCGACAGCCCTGGATGGTACTTGCATAAATTGTATGCCGCATTATTGAGTAGGCATGCTTTGGTGACAGAGCCAGGCTCGTTCAGCCAGATGCATAGACAAGAAAGAAGGGCACGTCTCCATTTGACAATTATTCGCCTGCCACAGAGGCAAGAGGAATTCCGGGGAGACTATACGAAATTCAAGCCTGAGACAAGTAACATTTCCGAAAAATGCAGTGAGGCGTCTGCAACACTGAGATTCAGGCAATGGCCCTTGCGATCTCGCGGCGGGTGGTTCCGATGGCCAGGAGCGACCGGATCAGTAGGTCGATGGACACGCTCGGATCACACCGCTCCATTTTCGCGATACGCGACTGGCTGGATTTGACCCGGCGGGCAAGCTCCTCTTGTGTCAGATGACTCCTCAGACGCTGCCGTTTGAGTTGCTGGCACAGAGAGGCCTTCAACTCGACGTACAATTCCTCTTGCGGCGTCAGGCGGAGGAACTCGGCGGCAGTGCCCACCTTCCATCCGGCTTTTGCCAATTTCTCTTGCTTGCGTCTGTTCATAGAGCACCTTTCAACCTCTACAGGCTGTCATACGCCTGGAGGCGTTGCCTACATGTGTCGAGCACGTGCCCGGGTGTTCTCGCCGTCTTCTTGGCGAAGACATCAAGGATTACCACGGCGTCCGAATCCGTACGATAGACAATTCGCCAGGTCTGGCCCTTGTCGTTGATTCTCAGTTCATGACACCGCACGCCAATCGAGGGCATCGGCCGCGAATGTGGCAACGACGGAGACTCGCCCTTCTGCAGCAGACGCAGCAGAAAGCCGGCTTCCATTCTGGCCTGCTTCGAAAACGGCGGCGTCCGAATCTCGCCGTGCAGCCAGACCAATGGTTTGTCGTGCGGACTCATGCACGCCAGTATATGTCAGCCTTGACATAATGGCAAGCAAAATCCACGGCCAATCGAAGGCGGGGGCGAGTGCAGCATGAAGGCATGCAGTATGCACACCCTACGAAATCTGCGTTCATCAGCGTTCATCTGCGGTTGCCCAAAGCAGTATCTATCTCGTATCTCGTCGTTCGTATCTCGCGAGACAGTGACTCGTGGTCCGTGATCCGTGGCTCGGATGGGTTTCCTCTGCGTCCCTGCGTCTCGGCGTGATACGACTTCCCGATTCCCGCCTTGGCGGGCATGAGCGTATGGAAATCGGTGTTCATCTGCCGTTGGGTTGACGTCGTGTCAATCATTCTTCGTCAATCGTCGAGGCTTTCCCACCTTCTTACCTTCGGACCTTCGTAACTTCTGCCGGGCGAGGGAGGCTTTGAGTCTGGCCTTGCGGCGGGCTCGGAGGCGTTTGGTGCTGCGTTTTTCGATGTCGGCTCGGGCCTGGACGGCTTCGGGACTGTTGTAGAGGGCTTTTCGTTGTTTCGGAGGCCAGTGGTCGGGAAAATTGAGGTAGGCGTACCGGCCGTGGAGCATGATGGCCATGCGGTCGCGGGCGCGGGCGGCCTCGACCTCGTCGGTAAACAGGCCGATGTGGACGCGCACCCAGAGATAGCTGATGTCGGCCGACCATTTGACGCCGTGGTGGCGGCAGACGCCGCGGTACCGGGACGTGCCCCGGCGGGCGCGGGCGTTGTACATGTTGTGGCGGGGGTAGCAGTTGCGCATGTTGGCCCGGCGGTTGTCGATGCCGTTGTGGTTGATGTGATCGACGACCTGGCCCTTGGGCGTCTTCATGATCTGGCGGTGCATGAAGATGTGTTTGCCGTTGGCCCTTCGGAAGGCGTAGGTGGTGCGGCCGCAGACCATCGTGTACCAGGTGTACTGGTTGAGCCGATCGAAGTCGGCGGCGTCGACGAGGGCGAATTTGCCCTGGGTGAGGGGGATCAGGCGGGTATTGCCGACGGCCGGCTCGGGGGCGGGCAGGCGGCAGGAGGGGGCGCGACGGCGGGTGAAGTTGCGGCAGGTGTGCCCCGGGCTGACCGCCCGGACCCGGCCCGGGCACTCGGCACAGTTGGCGCACAGCAGGGTGTTGCCCCAGCGGGCGCGGAGCTGTCGGGCCGCGAACGCCGGATCGTAGACGCCGAAAATGCAGTGGGAACAGATACGCGGCTTCATGAGACCTCCGTTTCTGATTGACAGGGAGCGGCGGGCGGGGTCGTCCGCCCGTTCGCGGCCGCCGGACACGCGCCGGCCGTCGCCTCGCCGTCTCGCTGGACGTTAACTATATAATAGACGGCCGTCAGAGTAATGGCAATACAAAAACTCAGAAAATTCTGCATTTGCATAACTCGCCGCGACGGCGGGAGATAGGACG
>JAFGTU010000178.1 GCA_016933985.1 Sedimentisphaerales bacterium
CGGGACTCCGGCCCGCCTCCTACGACGGCGGTGAATTGAAAAAAGACCAGGTCTTAATCGTCGGGCCGGGCGCCAAAGACCTCGTGGCGCACAGGCAGGCGGTTGGCGAGTTCTTAAAGGCCGGTGGCCGCCTGCTGGCTATCGGCCTGACGCAGGAGGATGCCGACGCCCTGTTGCCTTTCAAGGTTTCGATGAATCAGGCCGAACACATCAGCGCGTACTTCGAGCCGCCGGCGGCAAACTCGCCTCTGGCCGGCATCGGGCCGGCGGACGTCCATAACCGCGATCCTAGCGCAATCCCCCTTGTCTCCGGGGGAGCAAATCCCGTCGGCGATGGCGTGCTCGCTGTCGCTTCCGGCAATAACCTGGTCTTCTGTCAATTGGCGCCTTGGCAGTTCGAGTACAAGAACAACTTCGGGCTAAAACGGACATTCCGACGCACCGCCTTTCTCGTAACTCGCCTCCTGGCCAACATGGGCGTAACTGGCAAAACGCCTTTGCTGACCCGCTTCTCAAAGCCCGTTGAAAACAATGAACCGGGCCGGTGGTTGCAGGGCCTCTACCTGGACGAGCCTGAAGAATGGGATGATCCCTATCGCTTCTTCCGCTGGTGACGAATTGAAAAAGGCACTTGCAAAGTGGCACGCGACGGCTATGATAGTGGATAGTCCGGCCTGTACGATGTTTAGGCCGAAGGGCATTAGCTGTCCACGGGTGAAAACGTGTATTTGAAGTTGAAACAATTCAGTTAGGAGAAAACCTGTCATGAGCGAGATTACCAACATTAGCAATTCGCGTCGTGAGTTCTTGAAAGACGCCGGTCGGCTCGCCGCCGCATCGGCTTTTGTTGCTGCAGCCGCTCCGCGAATGTATGCGGGGCAGAGCAACACTATCAAAGTCGCCTTGGTGGGCTGCGGGGGCCGGGGCTCAGGCGCCGCCTCGGACGCAATGTCCGTCAAGAACGGACCTGTAAAGCTCGTTGCAATGGGCGACGTATTCGAGAATCGCCTTAAGAGCAGCTACGACAACTTGAAGAAGATGCACGGCGACAAGGTGGATGTCCCGGATGATCGCAAGTTCGTCGGCTTCGATGCTTACAAGAAAGCGATGGATTGCCTCAGTCCCGGCGACGTGGCAATTTTCGCGACACCCCCGGGCTTCCGCTGGGTGCACTTCACCTACGCAATCAAGAAGGGCCTCAATGTCTTTATGGAAAAGCCCGTCACAGTTGACGGCCCGACCACTCGGCGGATGTTCAAGCTCGCCGAAGAGGCGTCGGCGAAGAACCTCAAAGTGGGAGTGGGCTTGATGTCCCGCCACAGCAGGGCGCTCGAAGAGCTGGCCAAACGCATCCAGGACGGCGAAATCGGCGAAACCATTCTGCAGCGAGGCTACCGCATGCATGGCCCGATTGGCTTTTTCTGCTCGCCACCCAAGCCGGCTGGCATCAGCGATCTGCTCTACCAGGTGCAGCGATTCCACAGCTTCATCTGGGCCAGCGGCGGAAACTACAGCGACTTTTATATCCACGTAATAGATCATCTATGCTGGATGAAGAACGACTGGCCCATCAAGGCCCAGGCCCTCGGCGGACGACATTATCGCCAAAGCCCCGAAGGCGTTACTTACGTGGACCAGAACTTGGATACGTATTCGGTGGAATACACGTACCCGGATGGAACCAAGTTCTTCCTGGATGGACGCTGCATTGATGGCTGCAAACAGATTTACAACAGCGCCGCCCACGGCAGCAAAGGGATAGCGGTCGTCTCGAAGAGCGGCGATTGCGGAATGCCCTCCAGCATCCACAAGGGCCAGAATCCGGATAAGTCCAACATGATCTGGGAATCCAAAGTCGAGCCGGACCAGGGCAATCCATATCAGAACGAATGGAACGACCTCGTGGACGCCATCCGTGCCGACAAGCCGTACAATGAAGCCGAGCGAGGCGCCAAAGCAAGCCTCGTGACGAGCATGGGCCGTATGGCTGCGCATACCGGCGTGGAAATCACCTACGACCAGATCCTCAACAGCGACCACGAGATGGCGCCGGGCCTGGACAAGTTGACCATGGATTCACCTGCGCCCCTGCTCGCCGACGCCAACGGAAGGTATCCTATTCCTCAGCCGGGCATCATTACAAAACGAGAATACTGATAGCTTGTGTGAGAAGCCGTTCTGTTGTGGCATGGGCATCTTGCCCATGCGTCGCAGGGCCATCTTGGCCCTGCAATTGGTCTTTTTCCTACGAACGGGCTTCCTCGTGAAAGGCACAGCCAAGATGGCCCTGCCACTTCTTACACACGGGATAACGGCTTCGTTGCTTCGTCAGATTAGCTCTGCTGAATTGTCCGGTATCCACCCGTCACTGTCGTCGGGTAGCTCTATATGGAGCCATCCGGGACGATGCTCAAGCAGGTCGAACTCCGTGCCTGAATGAAGCGGATCCTTGAAGCTTTCCGGATAGCCTTGTCCGTCGCCCTGGCGGGCAACGACGTCCTGCGCGGTGATTACGCCGCATACAACCGCCGCTGCGCGGCGCGATTCGACTCCAATCGAGACGAGAAAACACAGCCATAAGCCCACGGCAATCACCGCAGCGACGGTGGGCAGGGCTGTTCGACCGAGCCAGATCATCGCAGTAACGAAAATGCAGGCCGCTGAGAAGAAAAGGCAGGCAAGAAGGAATTTCGTTCGCAGGGAAAAGTCATAATGCCAGAAAAATAGCGTTTCCAGCACGCGTTCCTGTGTCTTGGGAGCGATCTTGTCTATCCTGCGGCTCCGCGCAAACTCAAGATTCTTGCGAATATCCGGGTCGGAGCCGTCGAGTTTCTCGGCGCGACGGTAGTTCAGAATCGCCTTGCCGATATCCTCCTTTAGAAAATAGGCATTGCCGAGGTTGTAAAAGAGCTTGGCGTTCTGTATTCGGCCTTCGCTGATAATTCTTTCGTAGCTCAGTATGGCCTTTTCATACAGTCTCTCGGCCTCCTCGTTGTCGGTCGTTGAATTTGCCTGCCTGAACGCTGTGTTCGCCTGGCCGAACAAGTCGGCAAGAGTGTTCTTGGGCAGGTCGGCCTTCGTGCAGACAGCCAGGGCCGATAGAGCAATCCCGATAAATATGTATGACGTTTTTCGGCCAATCATTATCTTGACTTCTTTTCAATGGTGCGAATAAGACCCGCGACTTCATCAATGCGCCCCGCATCGAGATCGGCCCTGGCTGATGAATAACGCGATGCCTCGCAAGCGGCTATCGTGTCTTTGAACTTCGCAGCGATCTGCGCATCGTTTGTTGCCGATGCCACGATTTCGCAGCAATCATCCGCCGTCAGCGACCCTGCCACTCTGTCGAACCGATCTCCGATATACTGCTTCATCGCCGAGACCAGTAGTTCCTGTCGCTGCCGGGCATCTATCTCGGCGATTGTACTTAGCTGCTTGAGAGCCTTGCTCTTGGCCAAACGTCGCCGTCGCCGGGCGACCTGTTCCGGGCTTGTGCGAGTGAAGAACTTCACGAGCGAGCTTATAATCAGCACGGCCAGGGGAACGGCCCAAATTGTGAGATATCCCGGATGCACGGCAGCAGCCAAAGGCGAAAACCTCTGATTGGTCAGGGCGTCAGGGCCTTCATAGTTTGCTGAAAGCCCCTCTTTGATTGCCTCGACCTGCCTATTCACCTGCCCGCCGTCGGTGCCCTCAAGATCGGTGTTGGTCAGTATCTTCGTCGGCGCAACCTCAAGGGCAATGGGCGCCGTTTGGGCCACTATGTACTTGCCCTGGTCGGCGTCGAAATAAGACAAGGGGATCGGCGGTACGTGATCGACCTTGTCGTTATTGGCCCGTATTGTCTGAACGAAGGTCTTCAAGCCCTCCTCAACCGCCGGTGACGCTTTTTGCGACGGCAGCTTGAAATCCCGAGTCAGCTCCTCGACTTCCTCCAACGCCGGCCATTGAACGGGTTTTAGATACCGGCTGCCCCCGATCTTGATTGTCAGCGTAATGGGGTCGCCAACGCTAACCTTCGTCGGCGACGCAGACGCCTCGATTGTGTATCGACCGACAAGGCCATAGAAGCCGGCGGGCCTCCCTTCATCGGGCAAGACCGATACGGTAAGCTTCAACGGCTTGGCGGTTACAGCATAACGTTTGTATTGTTTCTGCGACCCGAAGAAGCCGAAATCATCAAAAGGGCTTCGCGACCGGACCCGCCCGACTGCCAG
>JAFGTU010000179.1 GCA_016933985.1 Sedimentisphaerales bacterium
ACAGACCAAGTACCTGCCAATTACATCGGCAGGAATAGTCCGGTAACTTTACAATTTATAGGACTGATCCTGCGTCCAGCCAATGTCGCAACGCCGATGTACCCTCTCAAGGGTTCAGCAAGCCACCATAGAGATTGGCATAGCCTTTGAAAACCATGACTATCATCACTGCGGCGATAACGCCGTAATAAGCGCGCGGGAACCAGACGGCGAATTGTTTGAACCAGAACTCGGCGTCCTCGCCGTTTTTCTGAGCCAGGCGTTTGCTTATCTCGTCGAGCCGGCCGGTCTCTTCACCGATCCGCCAGGGTTCGACGAATTCCGGCGGCAGCTTCGGGGACAAGCCGTCAGAGAAAGAGTTGCCCGCCTTGACACTTGCCGTGCAAGCCATGAAGAGATCCGCCACGACCATATTACCGGCACCGTTTGCCGCCATCTCGGAGCATTCGGTGATGGGCATACCCGCCTGGCTGGTCATGTGAAATATCCAGCAATACCGACTCAGGGCAAGCTTGCGCAGAGCCCGGCCCAGGAATAACGGCATACGAAGCGAGATGCGATCGACTATTCGCCGCATGGCGCCCGTCTGTGGCGTGAAACGGATTATGCAGATTATTAGCGCCGCGGGTATATAGCACAGCACCAGGACGATGAGGAGCGCCGTACGGCGATAAGCGGCAAAGTCCCAATCGCTCCAAACCAGGGCGGGGACGGGATATATAACAGCCGCAAGGTGAGCCATAAGGATGGGCAGTGCCAGGCTGGCGAGAGTGAGGTTTCTGATCCGTCTCGAGAATTCATACCAATGGCCGAGCATATCGAGGGCCTCAGCCAGATTGCCGGATTCCTCCGCAGCGTGGATTATCATTATATCCAGGCGTGCGAAGACTTTGGGATGGAGGCTCATAGCTTCGCTTAAGGGCATGCCTTTTTCGACGGTGCTGGTGGCCTTCGCGAAGACTTGTCGGAGGCGCCCTTTCAGTCCCGCCGAAACCGTCCTGAGCGAACGAATCAGAGGCACACCCGCAGCCAGCAGGGTTGAGAGATTGTCATAAACTGTAGCAAGCCCCTTAGCCACCGGCGGCCCCTCGAATTGCCCTTAGAAAACTTGTTCCCAAAGCTATCTAACGTCAACAATAACCTAATCACACCGCTCTGACAAGACCTATTTGCATCGAAGAACCGGCCTTTTGGCGTCTATTCGTTTCGGAGAGCAGGTGTAGTGGTTTCAGTCGTGGGGCCGGATACTTTTACTTCTTGGTGGACAGTGAAGATTGGAACGCTGATTACGGTCAACGCCAGCAGTATCGCCGATATTATTAGGCCCGCTTTGCCTTGTGCGGTGCGTCTGGCGACAATTCCTGTTGCCAAGGCAGCGGTTTCAAGTGCGATAAAAAGGAGCATGCAAATTATGTAAAGCGGGCCAGCTTCCGGCAGATCAGACTTCCGCAACCATTGGACGATTATCATCACCATCGCCACAATAATTGGGAGCACCATCCCTGCAATAGCCAAAATCAAGCTCAGCTTGCCGATGTTGCCCTTGCTGTTTGTGTCTATTGGCTCGGTCTTCTCATCAGTGCCTGTTTTGCCCGCCTGCTTTTGCGGCGGTTCAAGGCCGGCGTTCACTCTACGCCAAGCCCAGCGGATTAGAAGAACATCGACCACCGCGCAGAACAAGAAAACAAAGGGCAAAACCTGGGGTATATGGTTTGAATCGCCCCACATTCCGAAGTTTGATACCGAAATCGCAAAGATGAAGAAATCCACTACTATCAGCGGGAACAGTATCGCATCGGCAAGGGCCAGAGGCAGTCCGGCAAGACTGCCTCGCGAACGGCGAATCTCCCAAATCGAAACAAAGCCCAGAATCGTCACTGCGAACGGCGCAGCAATCCCGACAATTGAGACGATAAAAGTGAATACCCACTGCCCCCAATTCTCTCCTGTCGGAGTGAACAGTTCCCAGAATCGTTCATAGCCCTCTTTGGTGCTCAACATTACTACCAGCGGAACGAAAAGCGGGATACACGCAGCGGCCGCTATCACCTTGCGAGAAAACCGTGAAGCAGGTTCTTCGTTAGCCCTTGTCAAAGGCTGTTCGGACCTCGATATCTCCTCAACGTCGGTTTTGACTTCGCTGGCCTGTTGGTATCGCAGCTCCGGCTCCTTCTCCAGGGTATGCAGGACGATCTCGTCAAGGCGGACATCGACCTGGACTTTCTTTGACGGGAGTGCGAATCGGCCGATAGGCAATTCTCCGGTGAGCATCTCGTAGAAGACCACACCAAGAGAGTAGATGTCCGCACGGTGATCGACTTCGTGCGCCCCCTCGATTTGTTCCGGCGCCATATAGTGGGGCGTGCCCATTCTTTGGCCCGCCTGCGTCAGCGTATAAGTAGTGCCGGGCCGGTCCAGCAGTCTGGCAAGGCCGAAATCGGCGATCTTTATATTTCCCTCCTTGTCCAGCAGTATATTCTCCGGCTTGATGTCGCGATGGACAATGCCCTTCTTATGGGCGTATTGCAGGGCCTCGCAGATTTGGGGCACGATAGCCAGGGCCTCATCGGCCTTAAGCTCGCCGGTCTGGATAACATGGCGAAGGTCTGTTCCATCGACATACTCCATAAGAAAAAAGCACAGCCCGTCCTCTGTCTGGCCGAACTCGAAGACCGTGACTATCTGGGGATGGTGCAGTTTGGCCATGGAGCGGGCCTCGCGTGTGAATCGCTCAGCAAAAGCTTCAGTCTGACCGACCTCCGGCGGTAGAATTTTCAGCGCTACTAATCGATCAAGCTGCTTCTGCCGGGCTTTATAGACCGCTCCCATACCGCCCTGGCCTAATAATTCGAGGATTTCAAGCTGAGGGAACTTCTTGGCCAATTCTTTGGGTGGGGGCGGCACAAATCCGCCCGGCGGCGTTACACTCGTCGGGTCTGCCCCTTGGGAATCCGCATCAGGGGCCTTCTCGACATTCGCTCCGGTCGGAAGACCAACCTTCATCAGGCATTTCGGGCAAACCCCGCTCGGGGCATTCGCCGGCAGCTTGCCACCGCACTGGGGACAACATTTCTCTTTATCTTCAGCCATGACAGCGTCTCCTTCAATCGGAATCAGTCGTTTCTACCTCTCATCTAAGCGAAACAACCGGGAAGTTACACGCCAAGCATATATTTTCGATACTTATCGCCACAGGTTCAGTAGGCAAGGGCGGCGAAAAGGCCCCTGATTTCGTCGTCAATCTGTTCCTCGGATGCGACCGTTTGGGCGATTTCATCGCGCAGAAGCTGCCGGCAGCGCCTCCGCATGCGATGGACGGTCGTTTTCACCGCCGATTCGCTCATTCTCAGCTCGCTGGCCACTTTGCGATATGGTACCAAGCCAATGTCCGCGGCCAGATAGCACTTGAGGTGGTCGAAGAGCTTTTGCTTGCCTTTGGCCGCCAATTCGGCCTCTAATCGCCCCATAGTCCGCTGCAGGACAGTCAAGGCCCAGGATTTCTCGAACAGCTTTTCCGGGGTGAGCTTGTCGGCAGGCTCGAGAGCATACTGGTTCTCAGCCGAGTCGAAATCCAGCGATAGTATCTTTCGCCCTCCGCCTCGCTTCTTTGCCCGGTCGCGGTCGCGCTGGTTGGAGATGAAGTGCTTCAACGCCGCCAGCAGGAACGAGCGAAACTTGCCCGGTCTCGGCTCAACGCCCTTCAAATACTGCTTCTCCATCAATTTGGCGAAGAACGCCTGAGTGAAATCAGCGGCCTGGTCCCTGCTGCTGCCGTGCCGGCGCAGATATGCGTAAAGAGGGAACCAGTACATTCCCAGAAGCGTCTCAAGGGCCTCCTGATAGCCTTCGGACGAAGGCCGGCCCGCCGCCATAAC
>JAFGTU010000180.1 GCA_016933985.1 Sedimentisphaerales bacterium
CACGGCGGTCGCGCCCTCGGCCTGGGCGACCTCGACCTGGTGCTTGGCGATCAATGGCCGGGCTATACTTGTGCCAAGCAGGTATGACTTCTCATAAACCGCCCCTGCCTTCAGCATCGGCCAGAGATAATCCTCGACAAATTCACGCCTAAGGTCCTTTACGACGCATTTCACCGCCCCGCTTGCAAGGGCCTTGCGCTTAATGCCGGCCAGCTCGTCGCCCTGCCCGAGTTCCGCGGCAAACGCTATCACCTCGTAGCCGTAAGTCTCCTTGAGCCACGGCAGAATAACGCTCGTATCCAGCCCGCCGCTATAAGCCAATACCACCTTTTCAGCCTTACCCATTTCAACACCTCGAAAACGTCTAATCCCAAAACCTGCAACAAGCACTACAGCTTACCCCCCAAATCCCCAATTGCAAGCGGTTTCTCCGATAAGTTGAGAAACCCCCCTCTGCATCGGGCAAGACCGATGCAATCAAAGAACAATTTCTGCATCCCTTTTTCCAGTTTCCGCGGCGCCGACTGCTGCTATCGCAGAAACGGAAACGGGCTTGATCCGCCACCTTCCTTGAATTTGACTTCCGGCATCTCCCTGCCCAGGCGCTTATATGTTGCCTCGAGCTCGCTAAGGAAAGCTTCAGGCTTCATCCATTCGACGTGGCAATCCAAGAAGAGCACATTCGTCCCCTCGGACAAGAAGGCCGGATTTTCATAAGCGATGATGTTACCGGGATCCATCGATGTGTTCTGTCCTGGAATATATATGAAGCTCGGCCCGTCAAAATCTTTCGGCTTGGACCTCGATTCAAGGCTCTTGGGCGACACCTCACACTTATCAATGAGTTCCTCCAAATTCGGCGGGAATTTGTCATCGTAGTCATTTGCGTATATCAAGCAGGCCTTGCCAATTCCGGACAGGCTTGTTCCAGCGTACAGTCGATAAGCCATCTGGCGCGTGCGCGCCAAAGCGGGCATTGCTATTCCCACCCCGAGGGCGGCGCCTGCCGTGGACCCCGCGCTCACTTCAACGCCGGAGCCGCGGTAAAGAGAGTGCAGGCCCTTATCGTCAAACCAGGAGTATTGAACGGAAGGGCCAATATCTTCGATTATGCCCGCGAGCGAGGGCAGCATGGCGGGCAATTGCATCCCGGCCTTCGTAGCGAACATATTCACCATAGGCCACATACCCTGCAGCGCCAGCATGATTTGCTTGAACTGCACCTTCGAGTCGGTGTAGCTGAAATATATCAGGTTGCCAGGCAGGCCGGTGCAGGCTTTCTTGAATCCCTCGGTCGTGCGAATGGACGCTGAGGCGGACCCGGCCGAAGTTAGCCGGGCCAGCGCAAGCTTGTGTAAGCCGGCGTTCGATGCTATGACGATATGGTCATCGACGACCATCCAGCACGGCATTATCTGCATCATTGCCAGCGGGGCTATTACGCAGGTGTAAAGGGTCCTTCCGCCGTCCTGCGGCTGCGAGCTGATGCGTACAGCGTCTTCGCCCTTGGCGGTGGCGAATTCTCCGAGAGCCGTCAGGGTCTTTTCCAGCAGCGCGGCATCTTCGGCCTCCGCAATTGCGACGAATCCGCCTTGAGGCGCCTCCATTATGACGCCTCCCGGAACCGAATAGAAGACCGCAGGGCCTGCGAGAGACGCGAGCAGGTCCCTGCGAATATCGACCTTCATCTCCGATTGGATCTCCGCGATCTTCTGATCAATATCGCCCGCGACGTCCGGCGCGCCGGCTCTTATCGCAGCCATTATAGTGTCATATATCGACGCAACACTGCAATTAACGACCCCGGCACGCACGGCCCGCGAATCAACCATATCGAACATCTTCATATCCACGGGCCTGAGGCCTGCAAATATACCGGCGCGCGGCTCGGGCGCTTCTATCGATTCTGTAAGAACCAAATCAGGCCCGGCGAAATGCGCAGCAGACGTCAGGCGCGCCACGTTATTGAAGCCCAGGCTCTCGATTACTGTTGCGATTACGGCAAGCTTGTCTGATGCGCTCTTGCGGTC
This sequence comes from Sedimentisphaerales bacterium, assembly GCA_016933985.1. Lineage (GTDB taxonomy): Bacteria > Planctomycetota > Phycisphaerae > Sedimentisphaerales > Anaerobacaceae > JAFGCD01. The sequence continues at coordinate 2,031 of JAFGTU010000180.1, forward strand.
GGCAACGATCTTCACCACGTCGGCGGCCTTGCGACAGTCAACGTACATTGCGAATACATCCTTGACGGTCGGAACCTGGCGGATATTGTCGGGGGCTGTGGCCCGAGGCTGCTGAATATGCCTTATAGCCAGGCCGTTCGCGTCGTTTATCGCGAAGACTAAGTAATTGTCCACCCAGCCCCAGTATCCGGGAACGTCGCCATCGTCCGCCGGGCCGTGCATCTTGAATGCGCCGACCTCGACCTCGACGATGTCGCCTTCCTTATCCAGTGCTTCAAGCTTGTCGAGCGCCGCGGCGATTTCCGCCTTTTTGGAGCCGGCATCAAGCATTGCGAAGCCATAGACGGGCGGGCCGTCCTCGCACTCTTTCATCGCCGCGCCGGCAATGATCGGCCTGTTGGCCGCGAGCTTGGCGAATTCCAACACCATTCCGGGCACTTGGGCCTCGTTGGCATCCTGAATCTCCTCCCTCATCTTCGCCTGAAGCTGTACCGTTGCCGCATCAATGAAGCTCTGCACTTCGGGATCGTTCCATATCCGGCCCAAAATGCTCTTTTCGAAGCCCTCCTTGACGTTATCGCAGCCGCCCCCGGCAACAAACGCCACCACGTTATCCGGCACTACCGTCATAAGACCCAGAGCCGGTTCTTGCTTCGTTGCCGCTGCTTCTTTCGGCGGCGCGGCAGGGGCTTGCTTCTTCCTACAGCCGATCGGCCAAACGAGTACAACACAAATTATCAGCGTGTGATAAAACCGAACCATAATTATCCCCTTTCAGTTACATTTGACCCGTATTCTCGCCAAGCTCCGCTTTGGGCTTGGTTCATTGTCAATATGAACAATATCACATCGTCCACCGCAGCTATCGCTTGAATCGTCTGCTTTGCGTAGAAAGAGCATTTCTATGGAACAATTCCGACGCCTTCTCGCCGGGCGATTTCTGTGATGGGTCGGGTCTGGTCGGTCTCCCATTCCTTCTCTCCGCACGGAATTGGCTCAATACGACTATCATCGCCGGTTGCGCGCCAGAGCGACTTAATCAACGCAATATCCCTGGGCCCATCGAATTCCGGTGCAATGACTATCAAGTCGATGTCGCTCCACCGGTCTGCTGCGCCTCTGGCAAACGAGCCGAACAGAACTCCTTTGCTCGCGTGAATCCCAACTGAGGCAAGCCGAGCGAGATACTGTTTCACGGTCTCGGCAATTGCGCTTTCAACCATTCCAACATCTCCTTTGCCGCTGCAAGCTCTTTCTTCACAAACGCCCGGTTCAACGGTATCTGCTGCGAATCCGGGTACCGCCCCTCAAGCTGATATACTGTGTCGCAAGTGACCCTTTTCCAATAACGATTCAGCGGCTGCAAAGTCCTCTTCGCTACTCGTTCTCCAGTAATCAACCTGCTTGCCAACGTCCATAAAACCGCCCACGCATATTCTTGACTTTTTTATTATACAGCTTTCTGCCACCCGAGCACAATAGTCAAATGCAGGATACCGAAAACTGTGATTCGCGGAAAAACCCACTTATAAAATACCGGCATCCTAATCCCACATCTCATTTATACAACCAACCATGAATGGTTTTTCGCATTAATTTGGAATTTGCGTCTTTTTTTGTGAAGAGCAGGAACTGCGTACGGGCCTGGTTTATGAACATTGTTAGGCCGTCGATGGTTTTTGCTCCGGCTTTTTTTGCGTTTCTTAGCAAGAGGGTCTCAGCGGGATTATAGACACAGTCGGATACGGTCATATCGCCTTTGAGACAATCGGCGGGGAGCGGCGATTCGTCGATATTCGGGTGCATCCCTATACTCGTGCAGTTTATCACGAGCCTGGCGTCTAAGTCAGGCAAATCATCCAGACCGGCCCAGTCACAGCCGAATTCGCCGGCCAGTCTTTGCGCCTTTTCCATGGTGCGATTGTAGATTATTATCTTGGCGCCGGCGTCGCTTAGGGCGGCTACGATGGCCCTTGCCACCCCCCCTGCACCGACGATTGCGACCGTCAAACCCCTCAAATCGGCCTCG
>JAFGTU010000025.1 GCA_016933985.1 Sedimentisphaerales bacterium
GATGAGGCAACGGCCTTATCGCCGCCCCATCCCCCGTCCGAATTCTGAGCGGATAGAAGCCATTTGGCCGCCCTTGTCAACATTTCCGCGTGTGCAGAGGCAAAGTGTCGGGCCAATCGAAGCAGACCCAGCACAACCCTGGCCGTCCCGTAAACCGGATTCTCCTGGTTCGGCGCGTGCTGGTTGCCGAACCATAGCGGGACCCATGCGCCGTTCGGCCTTTGGGCGTCATCAAGGTAGCCAAGTCCTCTTCTGACTGCCCCGTCGATTCGTCTTTGCAGCGGCACCGGCATCGAATCCGACCACGCGCCGAAGGCCGCCAGTGCGTGTACTGTGAGGTCGGGCGCGCTGCGGTCGAAGGGCAGGTTGGTCCAGCCTCGGCAGAATGTCGGGATTCCGCCGTCGCTGTTCTGCAGTCCCAACAGCCATTCAATCCCGGCAACGGCGGATTTAGTGACATTCTCATCCGAGGGGCCGAGATTCTTCAGGGCGATTAGCGCCCCGGCGGTGTCGTCGGCGTCGGGGACGGCCCCGGGCAGGGCGGTCCAGGCCCACCCGCCGGGGGCCGCGTGCGTGTAAGAATGCTCGTAAGCGTACTGCGAGTCCAGCAGCATTCGCCGGATCTTGTCCCGCCCGTCGGGTGGAATTATTTGCTCGAAATCCTCGCCGGCGGCAAGTGCATTCACCGACAGAGTCGTAACCCAGGTAGCCAGATTGGTGTCAATCGGCCAACTGCCGTCGTCCCGGACGGAATTGACAAGGAACTCGGCCCCTTTGTGGGCTACCTCGCTGTCCCCTTGCCCGGAGGCAGCCAGACTCATTACGACGAAGGCCGTCAGCGGCGCGGCTTCAAGGAAGCCTCCATTCTCCGGCTGAGTTCTTCGCAGGACTTTGAGAGTTGTCTTGAGCGAAAGGCGGCGGATGAGTCTGGCGATGGGATTTGCCGGTTTTCGATGGTAGTAGCTCACGTGTCCTATCGCGATTAGGGCGGGCAGGGCGTAGCTTACGACCGGCAATCGCAGCCAGTTGTACAGCCGATGCGGCAGCATCGCCAGCTCGAAAGGCAGTGGCTTGATTTTCCTCCAGGCTCGCTTTGACTCGCCCAGTTTGCCGGCAAGGGCGCACATGGTAAGAATGGGCGCAGAAAAACTTCGGTCCCGGCCATACTGTTGTGTGACTGCATCGGCGAGCGTGCCGGCATTGAGGCTGCCGGCGAAGTCGGCAAGCCATGACTCAGCCTTTGCAATCGTCTTATTGGAGCGATTGGACGGTTCGGCTATGACCAATGCAGCCCAGCAGAGCATTGTCGTGCTGATATTGCTGACGCTTTTGACCGTATCGCCCCATCCGCCGTCGGAGTTCTGATTGTCGATGAGCCAGGCGATTCCCTTCTCGATCAGCGAGCCGTATTTGCGCTTATTGGCCAGCGCGAGGGCAAAGACCGCTACGGCGGTGGAAAGGGCGCTGCCGGACAATTTGCCCTCCCAAAAACCGTACGAGTTTCGCGCCCGGGCTAATCGTTCTCTAAGGGTCTTGAGCGCCCCGTCGAGAGCGGCTTGGTCAATACTTGTCATAGCTATTCTCCGACGCTCCCGCTCAGATGTCCGAGTGACAACAGGCCGTAGTAACTGTATTCGCAGTCACAGGTCGCGTCGGCCCAACTGCCGCAAAATGCCCCTTCGACGCTCCAGAGGCTGTTGAGAAAATCGAGGCAATTCTCTTTTATCTTCTTTGTTGAAACTCCTGCCAGAGCCAATGCGTGCAGCGCGGTGGCGGTGGATAGTAAATCCGGAATACCGTAGCTGCCTGCGACCGGCACTGCGACGAAGCCGCCTTTGGGATGAACCTGCGAAAGCAGCCAGGAAATGGATTGATCGTCGATGGGCTGATCGAGATAGTGCAGGGTCGTCAGTGCCGCGGCTGTCGCCGGGGTCGCGCCGATTTTCATAGCGGGGTCGTTGGAATAGCCGCCGTCCGGCGTCCTAAGGGCTTTGACGCTCTCGGCCAGACCTGCCGCATCTTCCATATGCGTATTCAAATCATGGTATGCCCCCAGAGCGAGAAAACACGCATAAGCCGTGCCTTGCCGAGCGTCGGCCGAGTCGCTATAGCCTCCATCGGGACATCTGTAGGTTTCAATGCGCCGCAGAACAGCTTCGCGCAGAGATTGGTCGATGGCGGCGCCCCTCAACTCGCATACATTGGCCCAGCATCGGACCAAACACGCCAAGTGCACAAAGTCGAGCCGGTCGCCGTCGCCGAATTGCCTGAGGTAATCGGCGATGCGATTCAAGTCGATTGCGGAATTTAACGCCCTCAGGGCCTCAATGCCGAAGACCGTGTAGTACAAGTCGCTTTGGTCCGTTCTTCCCCTGAATCCGCCGTCCGCGTTGAATTGTTTGCCGATAAAGCCGGCGACAAGAGCGGCAGAATCACCCAGAAGATGCCTGGCTCGACTCGCCGCCGTAATCATGTCCAGCCTTACGGTCATTGCAGCAGCCCATCATTTCAAAATCATTGAATATCTTGCCTATCACGCGCCGCAGCAGGCCCTTGAGATCGGCATTGGTGAGCTTATAGAGGCAGCCTATGGCACGCGATTTGTACGACTCCATTAAATCAGATGCGAGCTTCTCGACTTTCAATTCGGCCAATGCCCTCTTAATGTCTTCGATTCGCGGACTTGCCCCGGCGGATTTGTCCCACACAGATTCGAGCAGATTCTTTTCGCCTCGGCCTGCGCGTTCATAGGCCAGTGCGAGCATCAAGGACGGACGAGCTGCATTCAGAGCGGCGGACTGGTCGCTTGCGCGGAAGTCCTCGATGTCGTCGCGAATCTGATATGCAATCCCAAGCGATCGGCTGTACTCTTCAAGCACGCTATTGAGCTCATCGCCGCAGCCGGCCAGTATCGCCCCGACCTTCAAAGCAACCTCGAACGCCGGCGCGGTCTTGTTTGTGAATATGTCGATGACTTCGGCGACCATCAGGCATCTTGGCCGACGTATCCAGGAAAGCTCTTCCCCCTGACCCAGGCACAGATTGCGATGTCCCTGCGCCGCGGCGGCAAGCATCCTTGTCTTCTGATTGTCGGATACGCCGGTCTCGACCAGCAGCCGATACCCCTCGCCAAGAAGAAGGTCGCCGACATTGAGTGCAATCGGGACGCCATACTCGGCGTGAAGGCTCTTGTCGCCGTATCGCAGCTCGTCGCCGTCTTCAATATCGTCGTGAATCAAGGACGCCTTATGAAAACACTCCACGGCAATGCTCGCCCTTCTAACGCAATCGGGCGGGTCATCCTGCCTGTTTTTTGCCAGGGCCTGATACGCGCACGCAGCGAGAAAAGGCCTCCACCGTTTGCCCACTTTGGCCATCCACTTCGTCGCAAGCTCTTCGGTTTCGCTCTCGACGTTGGTCAGCATCTCCGAAAGAGCCTCGCATGTAAACCATCGATCGACCTGATTCCTCAAATCGTCGAGATTAAGTCGGCGGGTCTGTTCCTCATTGCTTTGGTAAATGGCGTCCCAAACCCAATCGACATCGACGGCGGTATCGGCGCATCCGCCGCGAAGCAGCGGGATTGCAACGCCAGGCACGGCCCCCGCTTCCATGTACGGGAAAACTCGTTCGAGCACCGAAAGGCAGCTCACGCCGACTACGGCTTCGACCTGCCCCGTCTCGATGAGCGACATAACGACGGGCGATCCTTCGGCAACGAGGACCGCGTATCCCAGCCGCTCGGCCTGGCTCTTGAATTCGTTGATTGCGCATCGCCCGCAATGCTCGCATACAAGGCCGATCTCGTCGAAGCCGGCCGGGCATTCCTCGGAGTCGCGAAGGCATTGCGGCAGTAATAACAAACGCCTGTTATATGGAATTCGCGCCACCGTCGGACGCCAGACTTCGTTGCTTACCAGAACCGCGGCGTAATCAAGGTATTTTTCGTCGAGCTTGTGAGCCTTAAGGACGGCCCCGGCGTGTATCCGCAGCTCATCAATGGATAGCGGGCTGACGGGCCTTTCCCGCTCGACGTATTCTGCGACAACCTGCAGCAGCGCATCTCGCTCCTGCCTTGTCTGCGGTATATTGTCTTGCGGGGGCCGTAGAGGCCTGACCGCAACGACGTCATCCGGCATAATTAGGTTCCTTCAAAATCGTTTTTGCCTCGGATCTGGCCAGTTGTTTCTGCATTTTTCTGAAAGTCCGTCGCCAAGAGAATACTTCACCCTTGCCCAGAATTTGCATCATAGTCCTTTTTGTCCATGATACACCGCCGGCCCGCTGGTTATCAACGAATAAACGCGGGACCGCCTTGAAGTTTATCTCGTAACAGGTCCTGTATAATTCCAGATGGTCGCTCCTCATTCTATGTAGGGTGAATCGTTTGTCGGCCTTGATCTCCTCCGCCGACAACGGCTCATAGAAAATAGGGAAAATAACCGCGCGATTCCTGCCCAGGTCCGTGCAGAGCTTGAGCGTTCGGCCGATATCGTCGGCCGTCTCGCCCGGTAATCCGAGAATAACGCTAAAGACCGAGTAAAACCCCGTTCTCGTCATCTTCTCGGCAACCTGGCGGACCATATCCTCCCAATCATCAGCCCTAAACGGCGAAATCTTGCCCGGGCAGTTGGCGGCGACCAGACGCCCGTTGGCGCTCTCGACCCCCATGTTCACCCAGAGATAATCCGTCTTTTTCTCCCACGTAAGCAATTGCCTTATTTGCAGCAATTGCTCATCGGTAAGCTGTAATACGGATGTGATATTACCGTGGTCTATCTGCATGAACGACAGGCCCTTGATCTGCTTCATCTGCGAGAGCAGGGCGTGCAGCTTCTCAAAATCCGGTTTCACTCCGATGGCGCCGTATCGGAAGAAATCCTCACTGCCGCTGACGACCGAATTTACCCCGGCGGCGACATTCGTCTGCAGGTCGGCCATGATGGTCTCAGCCGGCAGATGTGCCATCTTCTTGCCGGCCATACTACAGAACTTGCAGCCCCTTCCGCAGCCTCTCGATAATTCGATAATGCCCAGCATCGAGGGGCCGACTATGGGCTGAATCCTGTCAGCAGCGGCATCTTTTTCGCAAATATTGCGCTGTGTTTCGCTGCCGTTGACCAGGTGCGTAAAGAGGTCGGGCACGGACGACTCGCAATACCCCTCGAAGACGACGTCGATTCCCAGTCTGGCCCTTTCCTCCGGCTCGCATGCCCACTGCCAGGCGCCCGCGCCGCCGGCGACGATCTTGAAGCCGTACTTGCTCTTCGGCTCGGCCAACTGCTCCAACATCCGCCGAGTCCAGAACCTCGTGTATAACTCGCCCTTCCAGAAATTCGTGGTCGTTGTATTGCTCATGCCCCTGCCTAAAGGGTCGCTCGAACTGAACGCCACGACTTTCACCCACGGGCCGAGAAGCCGGGGCAGGGCTTCCGGCGTCGTGCATACGACGTCATCGCAGGTCAGATTTGTGAATTTGAGCAGGGCCGATTCAAGGCGGCGAAGGCCGAGCGCCGCCGTCGCGGCGCGACCGAGCGAATTCGTTGCGACCGGAGGGGAAACGAATCTCCGCATCGCTATTTCAGGGACCTTCGTCGTCTGCATCGTTGCGAAGATGCCCTCGAATAGGACCTTGTAGTCTGCGCTGAGGGTCCTGTCCGCAACGAGGATGACGGCCGGTTCAAGGCGTCGCTTACTCATTGTCCTCGCTTTCGCCGGCGTTCTGTTTCGCATCGGCGCTCTTCTTGTCGGCCTTCTTCTTAATGCCGGCCAGCTCCGCAGGCGACAAAGAGGCCAAAACGTCGGCCGGGATATCGAGCTTGTCTCGCAACTCCTTCATAGCCGAAGGGCCTTGCAAGGCATCGCCGGAGAATCTCTTGCCGCGCTTGCGAATTGTATCATAGATATTGCCGCCGAGCAACTCCGCCAGCTCCACCTTGTCCTTTTCCTCAGAC
>JAFGTU010000181.1 GCA_016933985.1 Sedimentisphaerales bacterium
CTATCCTTCTAAGAAACACGAACCACTGGTCGGGGACTGTGTGACGAGTTAGCTTCATGCTGTATTCGGCACCGGGGGTGTTTTCTGCATCGAAGACGACCGTCAACGGCCGGCGGACGGGCAGGTCGAGAGTCGTCGAGCCGCCTGCGAGGCAGTAGATCCCGAGGGCGATAGGGAACGTGGAATCGACAAGCTCGATATCGGCTTTGCCCGAGGCGATGATTGCATCGGGTCTGGGGCCCGGCGTGATTCTTGTTCCGCGCAAAATTCCTTTTGTGTTGTCATTGAAGGTGACGCCGTAAGAGTATTGGATGACAGTATCGAAGGCATCCCATCGCCCATCGTGGAGATTAAAGACGGTGTGGATGGGTACGCCGTCGTCGCGGACATAGCCGCCGATGGTTGTGTTTCGCGTTATGAGTGTGCCGCCCCGCCAATCGACGAGGTGCTCGCGTGAACCGGAGCCGATGATCTCGATGGTGCAGTTTTCTAATTCAAGCAGGGCATTGCGTTCGAGGATGAGGTTGCCGTTGAGACGGATGTGTTTATTACTGATGGACCAGCGGATCCCGCTGACGACCCAGTCGCCGTCTTGCCGGTGGAGGTGTGAGCGTTCGGGCGGCGTCACCTGGTCAGGCGAGTCGCTGGCTGATTCGGTCTTTGCCAATAATTTGGCTCCAGCGCCGAGGATGAGGATGGGAATCAATATAAGGTGAATGTGCGGTCCGCTGGCTGGTCTTTGTCTTCGCATCTGTAGTATTCTCTGGAACGTTGTCTGTAAGGGCGAGGACGTGCATACAAACACCTGCCCCTGCCACTATATCAACAGTATCCATCAGTGGAAAGTAAAATGTGTTGAAAGGCGGGGATTGTTGCGATAGTCTTTTGGGATTGCAGGACTTGGGGCGATCGGTCGGTTGTGTAGGCGGGCGGTTCGGCCCCTCGCGAGCAGGCATCGAATGGGTAAATCGACGAAAGCATATATCGGGATTGGCAGCAATCTGGGAGACCGCAGGCGGTATATCGAGAGCAGCGTGAAGATGTTGGCCGGGGCGCCGGAGCTTCGGCTCTTGCGGGTTAGCGAGGTGATTGAGAGCGCCCCGCTGCTGGGCGACGATCAGCCGAGCTATCTCAACGCCGTGGCCGAAGTGGAAACGGAGCTGGATGCAGAGGGGCTGCTCAAGACCCTGGGCGAAATCGAGATTCTCTTAGGCCGCGTGCGAGAAGAGAGATGGGGGCCGAGGACTATCGATCTGGACCTGCTTATCTTCGGGGTAGAAGTCGTCAACAAGCCGACAGCAACTGTGCCACATCCGCAGATGCACCTGAGGTCGTTCGTGCTCAGAGGGCTTTGCGAGCTGGATGCCGATTTAGTGCATCCCGTCCTCGGGGTTACCTTCGGCGAGCTTGCGAAGCGATTGAACGGGGGCGATTTCTCAGTTGATCCGGAACGGCCGCAGTTGATTTCTGTGGCCGGGCTGATCGGCGTGGGAAAAACGACCCTCGCTGAGAAACTCGCCGAGCAACTTGGAGGCGAGATGCTCCGCGAGCCTTACGATACGAATCCTCATCTGGCGAAGGTCTATGCGGGCCAGACGGAATTGGCACTTGATTCGGAGTTGTACTTTCTTAATTGGCGTGTGGAGCAATCGGATCGAGATTCGCTTACGGCCGGTCGCGTTGTCGTGAGCGACTATGTGTTCGAGAGGGGGCTTATTTTCGCCAGGCGGCTACTCAACACCGAGCAGTTAGACTCCTACGAGAAGGAGTACGAGCGGATGGCGGGACGCTGCGAGACGCCGGTGCTGGTGATATACCTTTGGGATTCGAGCCAGGTTTGTCTCGAGCGGATTCGCAATCGCAACCGCCCTTACGAGCAGCGGATCCAGAGGGAGTATCTCGATACGCTGGCAGGGGATTATGAGCGGTTGTTTGCCGAGTGGAGGAAGTGCCCGGTTATTCGGCTGAAGAGCTCGGAACTGGACTATGGCAATGAGGCGACTATCGAGCGCATCGTAAAGCAGGCGAAATACTACACTGCGATGCACGGTGTTTCGGCGGGAAAGAGGGCGTAAAGATGGAATTTGCGGGGACAATTGAGCTGGTTCGAAGCGTGGTCAAGGCGGTAAAAATAGCCGGCAAAAGAGTCGGGCTTGTTCCGACTATGGGCGCGCTTCACGCCGGGCATATTTCGCTGATTAAGAGGGCCGTGAAGGACTGCCATTTCGTTGTCGTTAGCATCTTCGTCAACCCTACGCAATTCGGGGCGGGCGAAGATTTCGAGAATTATCCGCGTCCCATTGAGGCGGACCTTGAGATATGCGAGAAGGCGGGCGCCGATCTGGTATTCAATCCGTCGGCGGAGGTGATGTACGGGGGCGAGGGTCTAACGTGGATTACGGTGGAGAAATTGACCGAGCCATTGTGCGGCCGGTCACGGCCGGGGCATTTTCGCGGGGTTGCAACCATCTGTGCGAAGCTGTTCAATATTGTCCAGCCTGACGTTGCGTACTTCGGCCAAAAGGATGCGCAACAGGCGATAGTCATCAGGCGAATGGTCGCCGATTTGGATATGCCGCTGGAAGTTGTTGTCTGTCCGACCGTCCGCGAGCCGGACGGCCTGGCCCTTAGCAGCAGGAACAAATACCTCAGCGTAGAGCAGAGAAGAGAAGCGGCGAAGATATACAAGTCACTGGCTAAGTGTAAAGAAATGCGCGAGGCTGGGGTCACTGATGCAAAGCAAATCATCGCTGCGATGCGCGAGATATTGAGGCAAATCGCCGGCGGGCAGATTGAGTACGTCGAAATCGTCGATGCGGAGACACTTGAGCAGGTTAACGAAATCAAAGGAAGCATCTTAGGAGCCGTCGCAGTAAGACTCGGACCGGCTCGGCTGATTGACAACATCTTGCTTTAAGGAAGCAGGACTAAAAGACTGGAATTTCTAAGCGGTGGACTCTTGGGAGGTTAGCCTTTCTATTAGAGCGTCGATGTGGGATTTTTCTTCATTGATGATTGTGTCGAGGGCATCGATGCCTGCGGGGTCGTGAACGAATTCTTTCAGGCCGCGATAGAAGGCGATTGCATCCTCGGCGCGCATGATTGCGATTTTCAAGATTTCGTCTGTGGATTCGCGGCCTGTGAGCCTCGCCCATCTGCCGCTGTTGTGTGCAAGGGCCTCGAGGTCGGCCATTACGAATGGATGGGAGGATACGTAATCGCTTTTCTCGACAGTTTGCAGTGCGGGCGTTTGCGTGGGTACTCGATTTATTCTGCGGCCTGCAATCCCCTCTTCGGTGGCCCTCCAATTTGCCAACTGGCGGCATAGCTCTGAGCATTGGGGGTCGATGAAGCGCTCGGCGGCTTGAAGATAGAAGCGGCTGCCCTTGTGCCAGACAGTCTTCGCAATCTGCAGAACACCATGGACGTCGAATTTCGCTTCCATAGCTCCAGCCCAAATAAGAGTATCGCGTTCTTACTCTATATCCAAAGATCACTTCTGGCCCGAAGTGTTACGCGTATTATACCACAAAACCGGAAAAAGTCCAGCAATTTCTCCGGGGATGGGCGAAAAGGCCCTTTTTGTGCTGAAAACCGCATAGTTATGACCGATTTCAGCGTTGACAGGGGCTTTCCAAACAGGGGCGTTTGGGGTAAGATAGTGGGGTCCGAAGACAGCGAATATCGGTATGACAAGCGTCGGGACAGACGCTGAAGCGCTAGATGCATAGAGGTGAATTAAAATGGACCGGTTTAGCAAAGACGGCAGGATGATTATTCCGTTGGTGCAGCGGAAAAAGGAAATAGAGCGAGCGGACGAGGATAAGGTTCGGTATGTTGTGACGGAGGCATACTGCCCGAACGGCTGCAGCATAATTGACGTCGAGCACAAGATCAACGGGGCCGCGGGGCTGCGGATGAAGTTCAAACGGCCCGGCGCCGAGGGCGAGCTTGTCCTTTCGGCTATCGAAGGAGACTTTGAGAAGATTATTCTCTCGGGCGAGCTGCAAGAAGGCGTCAAAGACGAATTGTACTGCCCGCACTGCGGCGCGATGTTCAAGAAGCTGGTCAACTGCAGTTGCAAGAGCGATGCGGACATGGTTGTCATAGGATTGACGCCCAAGCTCGATTTGAACAACGCCATCTCCTTCTGCAACGTGACCGGCTGTCCAAACGGCACGACCATCAAATCGGGCGACGTAATCCGACATCTGCGCCTGTGGGGAAAAATCTAAATACTCAAACTGACCGATTCTGTTTTCTTGACACAGATTTCCCCAGCGCGGCTTCGCTTTGCTCAGCCGCAACCAAAAGAAGTCATAGAAATAAGTTTATGCTAAAGTATAGTAGCATCCTCTCA